>JAHEJM010000052.1:0-16066 GCA_024638815.1 Acidimicrobiales bacterium
GAGGAGTGCCACAACGAGTGGGAAATCACCTTCGAGGAGATCCACCGCAACGGGGCCATCGCCTTCGCCGTGTTCGACTACATCCGCCACACCGGCGACACCGCCTATCTGCTCGAAGGCGGTCTCGAGGTGTTGATCGCCATCAGCCGGTTTTGGTCGCAGCGGGTGTCGTGGTCCGAGCCGAAACAGGCCTGGGTCATGCTCGGCGTGACCGGACCCAACGAGTACGAGAACAACGTCAACAACAACTGGTACACCAACCTGATGGCCCAGTGGACGCTGCGTTACACAGCATGGTGCATCGATCGCCTACAGGGGACCGCCGTGGCCGACGGAGGGTCCGATCCCACCCACGGTCTGTCCTCGGTGCATGACCTCGAAGCCGATCGGGCCGGGGCGGCTCCGGTGTTGGCGGCCGTCGACTACCGGGACGAGGAGAAGGCCCGCTGGTTGGATGTGGCCGAGAACATCCACCTTCCCTATGACCCGGAGCGGGGCGTCTTCCTCCAGCAGGACGGCTACCTGGACAAGGAACTGCTCACCGTCGACGATCTCGATCCGGCCGACCGCCCTCTCAACCAGACGTGGTCGTGGGACCGCATTCTCCGCTCCTGTTTCATCAAGCAGGCCGATGTGCTGCAAGGTATATGGGTGCTGGCCGACCGGTTCGGCTTCGACGAGCTGGAACGCAACTTCGACTTCTACGAACCCCGGACCGTGCACGAATCGTCGCTGTCGCCATCGATCCACGCCGTCCTGGCCGTGCGACTCGGGCGGCTGGACAAGGCGCTGGCCATGTTGCGCCGGGCGGCCCGGCTCGACCTCGACAACTACAACAACGACACCGACGACGGTCTACACATCACCTCGATGGCCGGAAGCTGGATCGCCACCGTGCTCGGCTTCGGCGGCCTTCGTATCGGTCACGACCGGCTGGAGCTGAGCCCGGTGCTGGCTCCGGGGTGGACGGGCATGGAGTTCCAGGTCCTGTGGCGGGGTGCGCCCCTGTCGGTCCGGGTCGACGGCGAGGGAGCCACCGTCCACAACCACGGCGGGGAAACCGTCACCATCTGGTGGCGGGCGCCGGGTGCCGAAAACCGTGTGCAGCCGGTGGAGATCGAGCCCGGTCAGCGAGGCCGATTGACCCGATAGCATCGGGGTTGCATCTCCCCTGCGGAGCCGAGAACCCATCATCCAAATCTCCAACACCGAGGAGCGACAGCCGTGTCCAAGTCCCCCGCACGAGTCACCGTTACCGGAGCCGCCGGCCAGATCGGCTACAGCCTTCTGTTCCGCATCGCCTCCGGAGAAATGCTGGGGCCCGATCAGCCCGTCATTCTTCAGATGCTGGAGATCACGCCGGCGCTGGGCGCGCTCGATGGGGTGGCCATGGAACTGCAGGACTGCGCCTTTCCCCTGCTGGTGGACATGGTCAAGACCGACGACGCCGATGTGGCCTTCGGCGATGCCGACTACGCCCTGCTGGTGGGAGCCATGCCCCGCAAACAAGGCATGGAGCGGGCCGACCTGCTCGAGGCCAATGGTGGCATCTTCGGGCCCCAGGGCAAGGCCATCAACCATTCGGCGTCCAAGGACATCAGGGTGATCGTGGTCGGCAACCCGGCCAACACCAATGCGCTGATCGCCATGCACTCGGCTCCCGACATCGACCCCCGCCGGTTCACGGCCATGACCCGTCTCGACCACAACCGGGCCATGAGCCAGTTGTCGGCCAAGGTCGATCGGCCGGTCACCGACATCAAGAAGATGACGGTGTGGGGCAACCACTCCACCACCCAGTACCCCGACCTTTTCCACTGCGAGGTCGGTGGCCGGAACGCGGCGGAGATGGTGAGCGACCAGGCCTGGATCGAGAACGACTTCATCCCCACCGTGGCCAAACGGGGTGCCGCCATCATCGAAGCCCGGGGTGCCTCCTCGGCCGCCTCGGCCGCCAACGCCGCCATCGACCATATGCGGGACTGGGCCCTGGGTACCGAGGACGGTGACTGGGTGTCGATGTCGGTTCCCTCCGACGGGTCCTACGATGTGCCCGAGGGCATCATCTCCAGCTTCCCCTGCACCTGCGCCGACGGGGAGTACTCGATCGTCCAGGGTCTCGAAATCGACGACTTCAGCCGGGTCTGTATCGACGCCTCGGCCGCCGAGCTCGTCTCCGAGCGCGACACCGTCTCCGACCTCCGCCTCATCTAGCCCCAAACCCCCGAACTTTGAGCCTGCGACGACCCGTTTGTGGGTCGTCCGGAGCTCAAAGTTCGAGATGAAACGTCGTCCGCTGGGGGCTATTTGAGGAATTTGGACGTGGTGTTGTCGGCCAGGATCTTGCCGTTGGTCTGCTCGGTGGGGCAGTAGTACACGGTATAGCGCCGATACTCCACGGTGCGGATGGTGTCGTCACAGCCGGTGCACGGCCCGCCGTCCCGGTTGTGGACCTTGGACGGTCGATCCACACTCTTGCCGATGTCATCCAGGGTCCGTTCGTGGGCCAGGGCGTCGTTCACGGTCTCGGTCAAGGCCTGGTGGAGACGGTCGATCTCCTCGGCGGAGAGCTTGGAGGCGTTGGCGAAGGGCGACAGCTTGGCCCGGTAGCAGATTTCGTTGGCCAGCATCCGGCCGAGGCCGGCCAGCAGGTTCTGATCTCGGAGCACGCCGTGGAGGCGTCGGGACTGCGACGCCAGCAGCTCGGCCAGTTCGTCCCGGGACAGCTCGGCGGCCTCCGGACCCAGGCCGGCCACGGGTTCCTGCACTCGGGGCTCACCGCCGACCACCCAGATCCCGGCCTTGCGCTCGGTTCCGGCCTCGGTGAACAGCCAGGCCTGATCGGTCGTGGCATCCCCGGCGTTGCCGTCGGTCAGAGTCCACCGGGCCAGCCCGAACCGGGGTTTACGCGACCGTTTGTCGTCGGGACGGAGGCGCCCACCCTGCATGAGGTGCAGGACGTGGTGATGGTCGTTGTCGAAATCGATGACCAGGTACTTGCCTCGCCTCGACACACCGGTGCACCGGGCACCGACCGCGGCGTCGGGTGGCGGATCGAAGGTTTTGAGCGAGGCGAAGTTGAGCAGCTCGAACCTCAGGAGTTCCTCGCCGCCCAGAGCCTCCGACAAACGCTCGGCATGGGCTTGCACCTCCGGCATCTCGGGCATGGCTCCAGGCTAACTCCGGCGCGGGGTATGATCGGACTCGCCCTCGACGGCCGGCTCCGAATGGGTCCGACGGGCAACGACCGGGTTCCGGCCGCCGGTCAGCCGGTCTCGGGGAACCGGGTTCGGGCCCGCAGCGCGGCCAACCGGTCGTCGATGTCCGACAGCTGCTGTTGATAGCCCAGCAGCACGGTGGTGTCACCGCCGAGTTGGATCTGGCCGTCGAGGAAGGCTCGTTGGGCCCCGACCCGGCCCCGGGCCACGGCTGCGGCCACGGGCAGCGGCATGGTCAGTCGGACGCTCTCGGTTGATCGGCTCGACCTGTTGTCACCCTCATTCTCGCCCTCGTCGCCGTCCGGGCGGCGGACGGCCACCCGATCAGGACCGAGAACCAGGCTGTAGTGCCGGGTCGCCCGCTCACCCACCACCCGGATCCCCACCGACACCGGGTCGGGCAGCGGACTGAGATCGGCCACCGCCCGGTCGGCCTCATCCAACCATTCGTCGCTGAGGTAGTCGATGGTGTCGGCCGTCGGGGTCTCGTCCGTGGTCATGGTGCTCTTGCTGTCACGATTGGTTCCATCACGATGATGCACCGGCCCCCAGTAGCAGTTCCCGGAGCCGGTTGCGGGCGTCGAGTTCGGCCTGCATGGGGCCGATGACGAGATGGTCGGCCACCCCCGCCACCGCCTCGGTCGCCGCTTGCCGGACCTTATCGGCCCGCCGTCCGGCCCCAATGGCGGCGAGACGGCGAGACACCACGGCCACCACCACACCGAGCATCAGCCCGCCGATCAGCAGGGCGGTGGGGATGGGAATCTCCCGGTATTCGGGAGTGGGCACCTCGGGCAGCCGGAGGTAGGCGCCGAAGGCCAGCAACCCCAGCCAGACCGCGCCGACGATGGCGGCCAGGGCCAGGATCACCTGCAGCACGTTGACCACCGCCCACCATCGGGGCGGACCCTGATCGTGCAGATTCCGAACCGCTTCACCGACACTGTCGTCGATGCGGTTGTTGAGGCCGGCTTGGTTCGGGGTGCCGGCCCGGCGGATCAGATCGGGCCAGGGCTCGGGTAGGCCGGTGCCCACGGCGGCCACCGTCTGCCGGACGGCGTTTTCCGATCGTGCCAGTTGAATGCCGGAGATCGCCGGTAGCGACGAGCGGCCGCTGCTGCCCGGTGCCAGATGGAGTTTGCGTAGAGGATGAGGCCGCAGTTGCCGGGCCCAGCGAGTGAAGGGCCAACCGACCTTTCCGTTGGCATCCCGCCGATGCCCGGCGGCCACCGCATCGGTCACCACCGACAGACCCGATGCCTGGACCAGCTCCTGGCTGAGGCGGGTTGCGAGCTTGTCGGAAACCTCGGTCCGGCCGGCGGTTGTTCCCACCTCGGTCATCAGGCTGTCGGCGGCGTCGACCACGTCGGCCCGGAGTCGGGCCACCATGGCCTGCTTCTTCTTCACCGTCTCGGCCAGCAGATGCTCGAGATCGTCGACCCCGGCACCGGTGGTGGTCGACATGGCGATGACCGGGCTGTTCTTGAGCCCGTCGGCGGCCAGCAGTCGTTCGATGTCGGCGACACAGGTGCCCACCTGGTCCTCGGTGAGCAGATCGATCTTGTTCAGCACCATGGCGGTCACCGCCCCGTACCCGGACAGGGCCCTCAGGTACCGGTGCATGGCCATGTCGGCGTACTTCTCGGCGTCGGTGACCCAGATCAGCAGGTCGACATGAGCGGCAATTCGTTCCATCTCCAGCCGGTGTCCCACCTCAACCGAATCGTGGTCGGGGACGTCGAGCAGGACCAGACCGTCGAGGGGATGGTCGGGGTCGGCACCGTCGATCTTCGTCAGCCCGCCGGCAAAGGCGACCTGGTGGCGGTTGGACACCCCCAGCCAATCGAGCAATGACTGCACCGAACCGACGGATCCCGCGGCGTCGTCGTCAGGGGTGGTGTCGGCTTCGGCCATCCAATAGCAGGCCAGAGTGCTGGAAGTGGTGGGCCGACGCAGACCGGCCGTCGCCACCTCATTGCCCACGATCGCATTGACCACCGATGATTTGCCGCTCCCGGTGGCACCGAGCAGGGCCGCCAACGTGTGGCCCGTTCCGTGTCGGAGCCTCTCCTCGGCCTTTGCCACCACCCCTCGGGCCGCCGCAATCCTCTCCTCATCAAGTCGACCGGCGCCCACTTCGACCGCCGCCGACAGTGCCTCCAGCTGTTTGGGCAGGTCGGCTCGCTCCCGTCGCAGCCTCATCGGTGGCCCCCCGTCGAGTCGGTCATCGGATGGATTGGAAGCGATTCAGGGTGTTGCGGAGTTCGTCCACCACCTCGGGCGGGCTGACCAGCGAGTACAGGCGGGTCCGAAACCGGTTGGCGTCACGATCGAACAGGGCACTCACCCGATCCAACAGCATTCGCTGTGCTTCGTTGGCCAGCTCCCGAACGGCCTGTTCCCCGAAAAGTGCGCTGAGCAGGGTCTGTGAGACGCCGGCGGTGCCGGCACCGATGGCCACCTCGCCCCCTGTCAGTCCACCGGTCTGGGTGAACAGCACAAGCATGAGGGCAATTCCCACACTGTTCACCCCGAGGGCCAGCACTCGGGCCGTGGTGCGCTTTCCTGCTCCCCGTTCCCGAACCAGATCGAGGATGTCGTCCTGCCAGGCCCGAATCTCGTCGCCGACGTCGTTCCTGAACTCGTGTGAGGACCGATCCAGGGCCGGGTCGCCACCAAGGGCCTGTTTGCCGCCCGGCAGCGTCTTCCACGCCGACACCGTGGTGGCGGCGGCCCGGTCGGCGTGGTCGATCAGCAACTGTTCCAGGGTTGACGTGATCTCGCCCTGGACTTCGGCGGTGTGGCCGGTCCGTCCCGACAGGAGAGCACCAAGACGATCCCGGAGCAACGAGATCCGGCTCTGGACCGCCCTCATCAGCTCGGCGGTTCCGATCAACTCCTGCCAACGATCGAGGACCTCTCCCCGCAGCAGCGTGCCGGAACGGACGTCGGCGGTCAACCGGTTCCGGCCTTCGCTGTAGATTCCCTCCATAGTCGACTTGAGTTCGGAGACAGCGGAATTCTGGTTCTCGCCGGCCTCGATGACGACGGCTATACGCTCCGGGACACTGTCCATGGCACCGTCGAGCGTGGCTCGAACCACCTCGCTCCGTCGTTCGGCGTTCATGGCCAGATCGTGAAGAAGGTCTCGGATCTTGCCCACGGCGTACGAGGGCAGCATCGCCCCCTCGGTGTCGTGCTGCTCGATGGGGAAAACGGTGACGCCTTCGAGGCCGGCCCGGTTCAGCATCGAGGTGAAGTGGCTCACGATCTCGTTGGTGGCTCCGGGGGGGATGCGGTTGACGATGCAGGCCAGCGACGTGCCCCGGGCCTTGGCCTGGCGAAGGAAGTCCCAGGGCACGGCGTCGGCATAGCGCACGGCGGTGGTGGTGAAGAGCCACAGGTCGGCGGCGGCCAGCAACTGGGTGGCCAACTCCCGGTTGGCCTCCTCAACCGAATCGATGTCGGGGGCGTCGATCAGGGCCAGTCCGCCGATCAGGGCTTCGCTGGTGATGACCCTGAGCACAGTTCCCGAGGTGCTTCCCCCGCCGTCTCCGGTGACCCGAGGAAGCTCAGGGAGGATGTCGGACCCGGCGAACCACGCCTCGTCCCCCGGATTGCAGATCAGCACCGGGGCCCGGGTCGTGGGGCGCAGCACCCCGGCGGCCGACACCTCTTCGCCGATCAGGGTATTGGCAATGGTCGATTTGCCGGACCCGGTCGAACCGCCCAGGACCACCAGCAGCGGAGCATCCAGTCGCTTCAACCGGGGAATCAGGTAGTCGGCGATCTGGTGGGCCAGTTCATCCCTCGTTCGCCGGGCGTCCTGAGCCGAGCCGACCTCGAGTTCCAACCCGGTTTGGGTCAGCGCAGTGCCGAGTGCGTCGAGGATCTCGATCGTTTCTACGGGAACGGAGGGTGATGTCGCTGTCATAGGGCAGGAAAATCGCGTGCCCTGACCATGGACGCCTGGGCTTTGCCGATTGTAGCTCTGAGCGGTGGTGGGGCGGCCGTTTGACCGGCAAGCTTCACCCTTCTGCAGTTGGTCTCACCATCACCTGCGCTAGTATTCACTCAACCGAGGTCAAACCGTGTCGATGCGTCGTCACCGGCGACCGCGGCAGCGATGGCATTACCAATGGCGTTCTACAGAGGTTCTGATCGACTGAGGGATGATTTGAAGTCGGTCCTGTCCGCAGGTCGGCGGCTGTTCAGTCGCCCGGATGGCCGCCGACCTGCTCCAAATCGTGTGACGGCCGGTTCAGTCGGTGCCTGATCGGAATCATCCGCTCTCGGGTCCTGACGTCGAACTGCACCGTTTGGTCGCAGTCGGGGACACCTTTTCCGTGGCCGCGCAGTTTGCCTGCTTCGGCTCGCTGTCGGTGGCCGGGTTTCACGTGGCCGTGCAGGCTCGAACCGCGGCCGATCGATGCGGCGATGATCCTTTTGTCATCGCCGTCGGTGACCTCGACATCCCCGCCCGCTGGGAGTTCCGCACCTCCGGTTTGTGGGCCGAACAGGTCTGTGAGCAACCCGATGTTCACTGGAGCTATGGTCTGGAGGCGTTCGCTCTTCAGATCGATGAACCCGATGAACTGCTGCGTCGGGGTTATGGGCTTCGCACGCCCCTCGGATGGGAACTCGACTTCGAGGTCGAGTCGATCCGTCCCGGTCGTCCCCCGGCGAATGGGCCCGAGTCCGCCGATGGGGAACCGCCCGGCGTGGTGGAGCAGGTCGGGGTCCTCGAGGGGCTGATGCTGGTGGGGTCCGACGAGTTTCCCGTCGCCGGCCCGGCCCGTCGGATCCACGTCTGGGGTGACCGCCGTTTTGTCACCGACGCCCTGGACGACCGCTCGGACATCGCAGCGGCCGGGAACGTCGGGGCCGCCCAGCTCCACCATGTGTTGCTGCCGACTCCGATCGGCGTCTGGACCGTTGACGTGCCGTGATGTCCGACCGTTGTCGGGTGAGTGTCCCTAGTGCTGACCGGCCAGACGCCGGTTGAACACCTTCGATTTCACATAATCCCGGTTCATGTAGGCGATGAAGTCCTGGCTGATTTCCTTGGGGCAGGCCTCGGTGCATTCGCCATGGTTGGTGCAGGAGCCGAAGAACTCCTCCATGGTCTCGACCATGTTCTCGCTTCGACGGAACCGCTCGGTCTGACCCTGGGGCAACGAGTTGAGATGCCACAACTTGGCCGACGTGAACAGCTGGGCCGCCGAATTGGGGCAGGCGGCCACGCAGGCCCCGCAACCGATGCAGGCGGCGGCGTCCATCGAAGAGTCGGCCACCTCCTTGGGGATGAGGATCTCATTGGCATCGGGCGCGGTGCCGGTAGGGGCACCGATATAGCCGCCGGCCTCGATGATCCTGTCCAGTGGTGACCGATCGACCACAAGATCCTTGATGACCGGGAAGGCGGCGGCCCGCCACGGTTCGATAACGATGGTGTCGCCGTCGTTGAACTTGCGCATGTGGAGTTGGCAGGTGGCGGTGCCCTTCTCCTGGCCGTGGGCCCGGCCGTTGATCATCACGCCGCAGGTGCCACAGATGCCCTCCCGACAGTCGTGGGGAAATTCGATCGGTTCCTGGCCGTTCTCGATGAGACCCTCGTTGACGATGTCCAGCATCTCCAGGAAGGAGGCGTCATCGGGGATGTCCTTGGCCGGATAGGTCTCGAACCGGCCCGGCGAATCGGCGTCGGCCTGACGCCAGATGCTCAGCGTGAGGTTCAGTCGTGTGCTCATAGTTCTCTCCGGCAACGAACGGTCCAGTGGACGACGTTCCGCCGCAGGTGGAACTCGGTTAGGGGGCGCTCCGCCGGCCCCGACAGTCGTGTGCTCATGATGCTGTTGGCAGTCCCTTCTGACGATCCTATTTGTAGCTGCGCTGGGTCAGTTCGACTTCTTCGAACACGAGCTCTTCGGCGTGCTTGACCTGTGGGGTGTCGGGCCCCTTCCACTCCCAGGCCGAGACATGGGAGTAGTTCTCGTCGTCCCGCAGCGCCTCGCCCTCGGGGGTTTGGCTCTCGATCCGGAAGTGGCCGCCGCACGATTCGGTCCGGTCCAGGGCGTCCCGGGCCATCAGCTCGCCCAGTTCGAAGAAGTCGGCGATACGACCCACCTTTTCCAGCGAGCTGTTCAGCGACTCGTTGTTGCCCAGGACCCGAACGTCGGACCAGAACTCCTCCCGGAGGGCCGGGATCTCGGTGAGGGCCTTCTCCAGCCCCGCCTTGTTCCGCTCCATGCCGATGTACTCCCAGACGAGCTTGCCCAACTCACGATGGAAGTACTCGGGGGAGCGGGTGCCGCCGATTGACAGGAATCGGGAGATTCGGTCCTTCACGTCCTGCTCGGTCTCGACGAAGGCGGGATCGTCGGTGGGCACCGGGTCATGACCCAGCAGTGGAGCCAGGTAGTTGCCGATGGTGTAGGGAAGCACGAAGTAGCCGTCGGCCAGGCCCTGCATGAGGGCGGAGGCCCCGAGCCGGTTGGCTCCGTGGTCGGAGAAGTTGGCCTCGCCGGCCGAGAAGCAGCCGGGGATGGTGGTCATCAGGTTGTAGTCGACCCACAGCCCGCCCATCGTGTAGTGGGTGGCGGGGTAGATGCGCATCGGCACCCGGTACGGGTCCTCCCCGGTGATCCGCTCGTACATCTGGAACAGGTTGCCGTAGCGCTCCTCGATCTTGTCCTTGCCGTCGCGGCCGATGGCGTCGGCGAAGTCGAGATAGACCCCGTTCTTGAGAGGGCCCACGCCGAGGCCCTGATCGACCACGGTCTTGGCGTTGCGGGAAGCCACGTCGCGAGGCACCAGGTTGCCGAAGGACGGATACTTCTCCTCCAGGTAGTAGAACCGCTCGGCTTCGGGAATCTGGCCGGCGGGGCGGGTCTCGTCGTGATTGCGGGGCACCCAGATGCGGCCGTCGTTTCGCAGCGACTCGGACATCAGTGTCAGCTTCGACTGGAACTCGTCGGAGGCCGGGATGCAGGTGGGGTGGATCTGGGTGAAGCAGGGGTTGGCGAACAACGCCCCCTTGCGGTGGGCCCGCCAGATGGCGGTGGTGTTGCAGGCCATGGCGTTGGTGCTGAGGTAGAACGCATTGCTGTAGCCCCCCGTGGCCAGCACCACGGCATGGGCCGAGTGTTTGCTGATCTCACCGGTGACCACATTGCGACAGACGATCCCGACGGCGACGCCGTCCTTGACCACCAGCTCCAGCATCTCCTCGTCGGTGTGGAGATTGACCTTGCCGGCGTCGACCTGGCGCATCATCTGCTGATAGGCCCCCAGCAGCAGCTGCTGGCCGGTCTGACCCCGGGCGTAGAAGGTACGGGACACCTGGGCCCCACCGAAGGAGCGGTTGTCGAGCAGGCCCCCGTACTCCCGGGCGAAGGGCACACCCTGGGCCGTCATCTGGTCGATGATGTCAACCGACACCTGGGCCAGCCGGTAGACGTTGGCCTCCCGGGACCGGTAGTCCCCGCCCTTGACCGTGTCATAGAACAGCCGGTAGATCGAGTCACCGTCGTTCCGGTAGTTCTTGGCCGCATTGATGCCACCCTGGGCGGAAATGGAGTGGGCCCGGCGGGGTGAGTCGTGGTAGGTGAAGGCGTCGACGTTGTAGCCCAGTTCGGCCAACGTGGCGGCGGCCGAGGCCCCGGCCAGACCGGTCCCGACCACGATGATGCGGAATTTGCGCTTGTTGGCCGGGTTCACCAGCTTGATCTTGAACCGGTGATTGTCCCACTTGTCTTCGATCGGTCCTTCGGGGACCTTGGAGTCGAGCAGCGGGGACGACTGCGAGATCGAGGTGTCGGTCATCGGGGGTCTCCTTGGGCCGGGAGGTCGGGCGGTGACGGGTACGGGGGACAGACGGGATTCAGGCCGAGACGAGGTTGGGGTCGTAGTCGATGATTCCGGCCAGCACGGCGATGGGGAAGCTGACATTGCCGACCAGGATGATCACGGCCAGGGCGGTGGCCAGATTGCGGCGAACCGAGTTGTAGCGAGGGTTGTTGATACCCAGGCTCTGGAACATCGAGTAGGCGCCGTGGAAAATGTGGACGGCCAACAGGACATTGGCCACGATGTAGATGATGGCCACGACGGGATTGGACATGGAGTTGACCACATTGGCCTGGACCTGACCCCGCTCCCAGTCGTAGCCCGGGATCCAGCCCCAGGTCAGATCGGCCAGGTGGAACAGCAGGTAGAGGCCGACGATGATGCCGGTGACCCGCATGGAGCGGGAGGCGAAGTTGGCGGCGAGCCAATCCCGCTTGGACTGGTACTGGCGGTTGACCACGGCGTTCATGCGGGTCAGGGTGTATGCCGAGTGGATGTGAAGTCCGAAGGCGACGATCAGTCCACCTCGCAGCAGCCACAGCAGCCAGGTGCGGGGGAAGATCGGCGTCAGTAGCTCGCGCAGACCCTCGGCGTAGATGTCGATGTCGTACAACCGCTCGCCGTCGTGCTCGATCACTCCGAGATAGAGCTTGATATTGCCGAACATGTGGAAGAGCACGAAACCGAGCAGGATCACGCCGGTGACGGCCATGACCCACTTCTTTCCCACCGCCGTTTGATAGATGTTGAGGGGGAACGGTAGGTCCCGCTTCTTGGCGACACGAATAGGCCGATCGGCGCTCTTCGATCCCGTTACTTTCCCGGCAGCCGTTGGCGCAGCCATCGTCGGGTGACCTCCACGTTTGGTAAGTGGTTGATAGGGGTGGGCAACAGCACCGACGATAGCGTCCTGGCCTGGTCACGGCCCATCCGTAACCTAATCTACGGTTTGAACTACGCCTCAGTCGTCGCTGTGGATTCGATCCCCGATGCGGGCGGTCATGACCTTCCCCGGCGTCTGGTTCGACCCGTCAGTTCGGTGAGCGACTCGGCGGCGGGGATGACAACTGTGCGATAGCGGTTGGTGGCCACGACACGATGGAGGTCGTCGGCTCCCGATCCCCCCTCCGCCATGTGGGATTCCAGTTCCAGATCGAGGATGAGCGGCCCGGTCAGGTCGGGGACGGTTATGGTCACGGTGCCGACCATCGTCGTCTCGTCGCCGGGGATGGTGCCTCGGAATCCGTGGTGCTGGATCAGTTCGGGCGGCCAGTCCGGACCGCTCACGACGACCGAAACCACGGCGTCGTCCAGCGATCGTCGCAGGTCGCTGTCGACATGAATGTCAAGGGACAGGATCTGGCCCGGCACCATGGTCAGCGGCAACCGTTGGGCCAGCACCACCACCGGTCGGCAGGCGTCGGTGACAGTGTTGTAGGCCGGCTTGGCCCGGCGCCGGGTGTCGAGCAGGCCGAAACCGCCAGTCGGCTCGGGATCGACCAGGGCGGTGATGCAGAATCCACCGCTGGGTCGATAGCGAAGGGCTCGGATCGTCTCGATGTGGGAACGAAGCACCTCACATTGGTAGGTCTCGGTGGCCGCCGCCCATGACTCCCCGTCACCGTAGGCCCGTCTCGGTACGTATCGCTCGAAACTCGCCCGCTCCGCCGTCGACCACTCGGGGGCGGTGAGAGGCCAGGCTCCGGGCGCCGCCGTCTGGGTGCCGATACCGCCGGGGAACGAGGCGAGCCGAGGCCATCGGGCGAACACCCGGGACACGTCACGAGCGGTGCCGGTGCGCCATCCCAGCCACAGGTGGCTATCGGACCGATGGGGTCCGCCCACCGAGGGCAGAACCCCGGATCGAGCCACCACCGGTCGAGCGGGGTCCATCTTGCCCAGTTCCCGACCGATGATCGAGTCCAGTATCGAACGGTTCCAGTTGGGGAGGACATGGCGGGCCATGCGTCGCACGGTTCGGTTCCGCTCTGACGGCAGGCCGGTGCGATCAGGGTCGGGTAGGCCGAACAGCTCGCCGTTGGGGGTGAGGTGGCCGCCCCAGATCACGATGCTGGGATGGTGACCGACGACGTCGACCGCCTCCCGCACGGTGGTCTTCACCGCTCGCCGCACCTTCGACGAATAGCCGCCGACCAGCGGTAGGTCCTGCCACAGCAGCATGCCCGTTCGATCGGCCTCCTCGTAGAACTCGGGTCGAGTGATGTGGCCGAAGACCCGGACCATGGCGAAACCGGCGTCCCGGGCTGCGGCAAGATCCTGTGTGAATTGTCGGGCCCAGACGTCGCCCAGATGAGGTCCTGCCGGTCCGTAGGCCACCGTGGTCAGGAACTGTCGCTCCCCGTTGCATCGGAAGACGAAGTCGTCGAGCTCCACCGCCCGCAGCCCGGTGGTCCAAGCCCTGGCGTCCGATACCGGCGGCGACGCCCCGGACGATGTGTTCTCGGTCACCGTCACCTCGACCCGGTACAGGGGCTGCTTCCCCAGTGCGGCCGGCCACCACAACATCGGATCGTCGATGTCGACGGTCCATTCCAGCCGGTTCTCACCGGCGGCCAGATCGCGGGTCTGCTGCGATCGGGTGAGAAGCCGGTACCGGTCGGGATCGGTGGGGTCACCGGCCGGCTCGCCCACGGTTGTGGTCAGGGTCGCGGTGCTGGACGCCGCGGCGTCCATGACCAGTCTGATCTGCAGGGTGGCCCGCATGTCGTCGGCACCGGTGCACAGCAGCCGACTGTGGCGAATGGCGATCGGCCCGGTGGTGTCGACGAACACGGGCCGCCACAGGCCACCGGGGTTTCCCGGTGGGGCCAGCGGCCCCGTTTGCAGCGATCCGGTCAGCGCCACCTTGGTTCGGTTCTCGTCGTCGAGTCCGCCACCGGCAGGACAGGACACGTCGACGGCCAGGACGTGCTCGGATCGGCGACGCAGTTGGTCGGTGATCTCGAATCGGTGGGGTGCGAAGTAGCCGACCGTGTCGCCCAGATACCGGCCGTCGAGCCAGACCTCTGAGCCGCTCATGACCCCGTCGAAGCGCAACCAGTAGCGTTTGCCCGTCTCCTGCGACCAGTGCTCCGGCTCATGACAGCCGAGGTCTCTGTTCTTGAACCGGGACCGATAGAGCACGGGACCGTCCCGACCATCGACGTCGGGATAGGCCGACCAGTGCCCGGGGACGGGCACAACCGGCCAGTGGCCGTCGTCGAGTCCGGGATCGGCGCCGGTGCGCCGTAGCTCGTCGTCGACAACGGCGGCCCGCCATGGTCCGATCAGCTGCATGAGTCGAGCCTACGACGTTCGACAGCGGAGGGTGCCGATATGTCTCCCGGGAAACGGCACTGCTAGGGTCGCGTTGTGGAGCAATCAGCGGAAGCGTCGGCCATCGATCCGGGCACCGGAACGGAGAATCTGCCGAGTACGGTCGGGGCCCTGCGGCAGTCGGGCTGGCAATCCCGGACGGTCAAGCAGGAACTGCGGTCCAACGCCGTGGCCCGGATCCGGTCGGGAAAGCCGCTGTTTCCCGGCGTGCTGGGCTACGAGGACACGGTCCTGCCCCAACTGGAACACGCCATCCTGGCTGGTCACGACATCATCTTCCTGGGGGAGCGGGGCCAGGCCAAGACCCGCATGATCCGCACCCTGACCGGCTTGCTGGATGAGTGGATGCCCATCATCGCCGGGTCGGAGATCAACGACGACCCCTATCACCCGGTCTCCCGCTATGCCCTGGACCTGGTGGCCGAACACGGCGACAACACCGCCGTCGGCTGGGTCCATCGGGATCAGCGGTTCGGCGAGAAGCTGGCCACCCCCGACACATCGGTGGCCGACCTGATAGGCGAGGTCGATCCCATCAAGGTGGCCGAGGGTCGCTACCTGTCGGACGAGCTCACCCTGCACTATGGTCTGGTGCCCCGAACCAACCGCGGGATCTTCGCCATCAATGAGCTGCCCGATCTGGCCGAGCGCATTCAGGTCGGTCTGCTCAATGTGCTGGAGGAGCGGGACGTCCAGATCCGGGGCTACAAGGTCCGCCTACCCCTGGATGTCATGCTGGTGGCCTCGGCCAACCCCGAGGACTACACCAACCGGGGCCGCATGATCACCCCGCTCAAGGACCGCTTCGGGGCCCAGATCCGCACCCACTATCCGTTGGAGATCGAGACCGAGATCTCAATCGCCCGCCAGGAGGCGCTGCTACCGGGTCATGACTCGGACGTCGATGCCCCGCCGCTGCTGCTGCCCCATTTCATGGAGGAGCTGGTGGCCACCTTCACCCATCTGGCTCGCAACAGCTCCCATATCAATCAGCGTTCCGGCGTCTCGGTTCGGCTCACCGTGGCCAATCTGGAGACGCTGGTGGCGGCCGCGACCCGGCGGTCGTTGCGGCTGGGAGAAGTCGAGGTGGTACCCCGGGTCAGCGATCTCGATGCCCTGATCTCATCGACGGCGGGCAAGATCGAGGTCGAGGCCCTGGATGAGGATCGTGATGCCGAGGTCATCGATCACCTTCTGCGGGGGGCCGTGCTCACCGTCTACAAGCAGCGGGTTTCCGGTCCTGACTCGGCCGGCGCCGTGACATCGCTGGTAGAGGCGTTCGAGGACGACGTGGTGGCCAATGCCGGTGATGATCTCCCGGCATCGGCCTATATCGAGCTGGTGCAACGGGTTCCCGCACTCCAGACCCTGGTGGCCCACCTGGCCGGCTCCGAACCGGGCGACTCGCCGGCGACCGGATCGTCGATCGGCGGGTTGTCGCCCGGGGTGGTGGCCTCGGCCGTGGAGCTGATACTCGAGGGTCTGCATCTGTCCAAGCGGCTCAATAAGGACAGTGTGGGGGGCCGTGCCAGCTACCGGGCCCGAGCCTGAACCACAAAGGCGTCGGCCGGGGCCACCGGTATTCAATTGTCAAGGTGCGGCTGAAGCGGAGTGCTCGTTTTGCCGGGCGTTGCCCGGCAAACCCGAGTTTGCCTTCGGCAAAC
>JAHEJM010000052.1:16166-27719 GCA_024638815.1 Acidimicrobiales bacterium
CTCACACCGATAATCGGGGTCGTCGCGATCGACGGGTACAGCCGGTGCGTCCGGGTCAAGAAATCGCTCGAGGAGGTTCTCGAGGATCTTCTGGCCGATGACCAGGTTGACCAGTGGGGTTGTGGTGGCCGACCCGGGCGCTTCGGCCCCGCCCACGATCAGGCCGACGAGGGCTTGGCCTCGCCGGCGATTTGGAGTTTCTGCGCTCCCGCCGTCTTCGGATTGGTGACGGAAGAGCCGTTGCATCTCATCACCCAACGCCGTGCCCACCGCCACCGCTGACAGCGGATCCAAGTGGAACCGGCCGTCGATCGACCCGTCGGTATTGCCGTTCCAGGTGCACGAGGTGTTCTTGACCTGGTCCTTGACCTCATCGGCGGTGGTGTGGTTGATCAACCAGGTGGCGACCCGATTGGTGAACTCCACGAAGTCATGATCCCTGGCCGCAGCCACCAACTCGTGTTGTGATGCCACCAGGGAATCGTGACGGTGCGGTTTGTCCAGCGACTTCAGCTCCCGTAGGTGGCGCAGGGTCAACACCCCGTCGCCGGCGGCGGCGGCGAAGACCGGAAACCGGTTCAGCCATCGCCCGGTGCTGGCGGTGGCGTGGATCTCGCGGGCTGGCGCCCCGGTCTTGGCGGCCACAACCTGCGGTGCAGTCCGGAACCCGAGTTCTCGTAGCACGCCGGGTGCCTCCGAGGCTGAATCCGCAGCAGCCAACACTGCAGCTCGTGCCGCGTCGATCCGGGCGGAGAGTGTCTGCAACGTGCAGGCCCGGTCCAACAGCTCGGCCACAGGGAGGCGTTCGAGGTCGGTTGCCGACACCGCATCGAATGCGGTGATCAACAGCGTCAGATCGTCGCTGTGAGCTTCTGGTGGCAACCCGCCGTCCCTCATATCATGAGTATAGCAAACGTACGTTCGATACGCAAGGGTTTCAGGCATGTTTGTAGATGAGTATCAGGAGGATTTCATGGTCCAGCCCACTGGTGAGTGGGACGTTCCGGGGTTGTTGGCGGTTTCGCTGTGCTCAGATCACAGCGGTGAGCACCAAGACCGTGCGCACCCCTTGGAACTACTCACCTACCGCCCCTTCCACCGGGGCGGTCGCTTCTCGGCGAAGGCCAGTGGCCCCTCGATGAAGTCATCACTGTCGATCATGGCCCGGACCGCCTCGTAGCGACGTTCATGAGCGGCCCGAACCCCGGCCTCCTCCAGGCCCTGGTAGGCGGCCTGCTTGGTGGCCCGGATCGACATCGGTGAGCAGGCCAGGATCATGTCGGCCCATTCCCGAGCCCGGGTCATCAGGTCGGTCGGGGGGACCACCTCGTTGACGAACCCCAGCTCCCGACCTTCGACCGCAGTGACGGTACGCCCGGTCAGCATCATGCCCATGGCCGGTTTCAGCCCGATCTGGCGGGGAAGGCGGTGGATGCCACCGGCCAGAGCGGCCAGCCCGACCTTGGGTTCGGGCAGGGCGAAGGTGGCGTTGTCGGAGGCGATGATGAGGTCGCAGGCCAGGGCGATCTCGAAACCGCCGCCCATGGCCACACCGTTGACGGCGGCGATCACCGGTTTGTCCAGATCCCATCGGGACGTGAGCCCGGCGAAGCCGGTGGCGGGATGGGCCGGGCGACGTCCTCCCGCTGCAGCCTGGAACTTGAGATCGTTGCCGGCGCTGAAGGCCCGGTCCCCGGCCCCGGTGATGATGGCCACCCACAGGCCGGGATCGGCCCGGAAGTCGTCGACCACCGCCGACAGTTCGGTGTTGGCCATGGGGTGCAATGCGTTCATGACCTCGGGTCGGTTGATGGTGATGGTCATCAGGTGACCATCTCGTTCCACCAGTGAGAACTCTCCCATGGCTGCGCTCCTTGGTTGCGATACCCGCCGTCCCCGTCGCCGGGCGGAGACCGTTTCCTGTCGCCGCCGTGAAGTAGGGTAGCCGCCGTGACCGACAACCGAGAAGACGCAACCGTGGTGGTCCTCGACGGTCGGCCGGTGACCGTCGACGACGTGGCCGCCGTGGCCCGAGGCCGGGCCCGGGTCGAGCTGGGACCGGTGGCCCGAGCGGCCATGGAGCGAAGTCGGGCCGTGGTCGAGGCCCTGACGGCCGCCGATCGCGATCCGGCCTATGGGATCACCACCGGTTTTGGTGCCCTGGCCACGACCTTCATCCCACCGGAGCGGCGAGCCGCGCTCCAGGTGTCGCTGGTGCGGTCCCATGCCGCCGGTGTCGGACCACCGGTGGAGGCCGAGGTGGCTCGGGCCATGATGTTCCTCCGGGCCCGGACCCTGGCCATGGGAGCCAGCGGGGCCCGTCCGCTGCTGGTCGATGCCATGGCCGCCGTGCTGAATGCCGGGATCACGCCGGTGGTCCCGGAGCACGGTTCGCTGGGGTGCAGTGGCGATCTCGCCCCGCTGGCCCATGCCGCCCTGGCCCTCATCGGCGAGGGCACGGTGACCGTGGACGACGACCACTCCGAGCCGCTGGCCGCCGCCGACGCATTGGCCCGCCACGGGTTGGAACCGGTGGTGCTGGCCGAGAAGGAGGGCCTGGCCCTCACCAATGGAACCGACGGCATCCTCGGCATGCTGTGCCTGGCCCGGCTCGACGTCGCCCGCCTGCTGACCCAGGCCGACATCATCGCCGGCCTCACCGTCGAGGCCGTCCTGGCCACCGACCGACCCTTCGCTTCGGACCTGATCGCCCTCCGACCCCACCCCGGGCAGGCCGTCAGTGCCGCCGTGCTGCGGGCCGTGCTGGCCGACTCGCCCCTGGTGGCCAGCCACCGGGAGGACGATCATCGAGTCCAGGATGCCTACTCGGTGCGGTGCACGCCCCAAATTCACGGCGCGGTGCGGGACACCCTGGACTGGTTCTCCACCGTTGTCGACCGTGAGCTGGCGGCCGCCATCGACAACCCCATGGTGCTGGCCGACGGCCGGGTCGAGTCGTGCGGCAACTTCCACGGCATACCGCTGGGCCTGGTGGCCGATCATCTCGCCATGGCCGTGGCCGAAATCGGTTCGGTGTCGGAGCGACGGCTCGATCGCATGTTGGATCGCAACCGCTCACATGGCCTGCCCCCGTTCCTGGCCGATGATCCCGGTGTGGACAGTGGCCTCATGATCGGTCAGTACACGGCGGCCGCCCTGTGCGCCGAGAACCGGCGTCTGGCCGCCCCGGCCAGTGTGGACTCCATCCCGACGTCGGCTCTCCAGGAGGACCACGTGGCCATGGCCTGGGCCGCCGCCCGCAAGCTGCGAACCGTCATCGACAACGTCCGCCACATCGTGGCCATCGAATGGGTGGCGGCCGCCCGGGCGGTGGAACTCCGAGCGCCGCTGCAACCGGCGGCCGGGACGGGGGCCGCCCTGGGTCTGCTGCGCCGGCGGGTGGCGGGACCGGGACCGGACCGGGTGGTGGCGCCGGAACTGGAGGCGGCGGCCGAGTTGCTGACCGACGATGGTCTGGTCGAGGCGGTCCAAGCCGCCGTCGGGCCACTCGAAACCGGCGAGTCGGCCGAATCGACCCCGCTCGGCTGATGTTTGTCGTACCCGGTCACGGGTAGGCCGGATGATCATGGCCGACAACTCCACAACCGATGCGGCAGCGAAGAGTTCCAGGGCCTCAGGCCATCCCGTGCCCGTTCGTGAAGGCGAGGGGGGCGATCATTCCCTGGTCGATGGCAAGGGCACGTTCTTCGACGGCCAGCCCACGGTCGATGGTGTCGGCGGCATGGTCATGCCGGCGCTCGGCTTCGGCACCTACAAGCTGACCTCGACGGAGGCAAGAAGAATGGTGGCCGAAGCCATCGACCTGGGCTGTCGCCACATCGACACGGCCCAGATGTACGACAACGAGGACGGCGTCGGCCTGGGCATGGTCGATGCCGGCGTCGATCGGGACGAGCTTTTCATCACCACCAAGATCGACAACTCCAACCACGATCCCGCCGACCTGGTCCAGTCGTTCGATCGGAGCCTGGTCGATCTCGGCACCGACTACGTCGACCTCCTGCTCATCCACTGGCCGGTACGGTGGCAGATCATCAACGCCACGTTGGCCGCCCTGGTCCAGGTTCAGGCCTCGGGCCGGGCCCACCACATCGGTGTCTCCAACTTCACCGTTGACCAGTTGGAGCAGGTCAAGGGCCTCGCCCCGTTGGACACACTCCAGGTGGAGTGTCATGTCTACCTCCAGCAGCACGAGTTGCGCCGCTGGTGCAACGAGCACGGATGGGCGTTCACCGCTTACACCCCTCTGGTCAGGGGCGCCGTGTTCGGCGACGACACCATCCGTGACATCGCCGCCGGCCACGGCGCCACGGCCGGTCAGGTGGCCCTGGCCTGGCTACTGGCTCAACCGGGGGTCAGCGCCATCCCCCGAACCTCCAACTCCGAGCACCTCATCGACAACTGGTCGGCTCGCCGTCTCCGTCTCACCGACGATGAGCTGCGCCGTCTGGATCGGCTCGATCGGGGCGACCGCCAAGTCGACCCCGAAGGCGCCCCCTGGCGGTAGGACGAAACTGAAACGAATCCCCGGCTGCGGTACCGTTGGTGGCCATGACCGGCTCCTCGGCGGCTGAACTCGAACCGGCTCTGGTCGAGGTCAACGACTTGACGGTGACCTTCGCCGGGACCAGGTGGGGGTGGTTGTCGCCGTCGGTCAACAAGACCTGGGCCGTGCAGGAAGCTTCGTTCCACGTCGATGCCGGTGAGACGTTGGGTCTGGTCGGCGAATCCGGCTCGGGCAAGTCGACGATCGCCCGGACCCTCCTACGAACCATCAAGCCGACGTCGGGTTCGATCCGGGTCGGCGAGTTCGATGTGACCGGCTTCGGTCGCTCCGTGCCCCGGGCCTACCGCCACTTCATCCAGCTCATCATGCAGGAGTCGGCCGGTTCGTTGAACCCGTCCATGACCGTCGGGCAGATTCTGAGCCAGCCCAGGCTGTCGTCGCGAGGTGAGTCGGCTCAGCGGCAGCTGGACCGGGCCGGGAACCTGCTGGTTCGGGTCGGCCTGCGGCGGCGGGATCTCCAGCACTATCCACACGAGTATTCGGGTGGTCAACGGCAACGAATCGCCATTGCCCGCGCCCTCATCGGAGATCCAAAGGTGTTGATCCTGGACGAGCCCGTCAGCAACATGGACGTGCCGACCCAGAACCAGGTCATCAACCTGCTCGGCGAACTACAGGCCGACCTGGGATTGACCTATCTGTTCATCGCCCACGACCTGGCCATGGTCAGACACGTGGCTGATCGCATCGCCGTGATGTATCACAGTCGAATCGTCGAGATCGCCCCGTCGGATCAGATTCACGACAACCCGCGTCATCCCTACACCCAGCTGCTGTTGTCGACGGCGGCGAGACCGGAACAGGACCCGGTGATCGAGCCCGAACGGCGGCTGGATCTCAGCACCGACGACGACCTGGGGCCGTGGAGTTCCGTGCCCCACTACGGCTGCCCGTTCGTCACCCGATGCCCTCATGCCTTCGAGTCCTGCTCGTCGTCGTTCCCCGAGCCGTTGGCGAGAGCCGGCCTGGATGATGCCGAACCCGACGCCGAGGGCGTCGTGATGTGTCATTTGTTCACCGAGGCCGGTCGAGCGACGGCGGGTTGAGTCGACGACGCCGGCACCGCCGGCGCAGGCGCCTTGGCCATCATCATGCCACTGGTGGATCGAGGGTGAAGGCGAAGTCCGCCGGGCCCGGAGTCGCTATCCTGCCTCGGAGATGGACGAGAGAATCTTACCGAGAACCCGGTGACCGACGAGGTGTTGACGGACGAGAACCTGTCACTCGTGGCCGACATCGGCGTGGTCGCCCTGCGTATCGTGCTCATCCTCGTGGCCACCGCCGTGCTGGTGGCCATCGTCAAACGGTGGGTTCCCCGAACCGTCGATCGCATCATTGCGAGCCGGGAGGAGGACGAGTCCAACTTCGACGAGATTCGTGGTTCTCAGGAGAATTATGTGGCCCGGCAGCTCAGCCGGGAACGGGCCCGGCAACGGGCCAGGACCCTGGCCGTCGTCGCCGTGTCGGTGCTCTCGATCGTCGTGTGGTTCATCGGCATCCTCCTGGTGCTGGGGGAGCTCGAAGTCGAACTGGCGCCGCTCCTGGCCGGGGCCGGGGTGGCCGGGGTTGCCATCGGGTTCGGCGCCCAGCAGATCATTCGTGATCTGCTGGCCGGGTTCTTCATTGTCCTCGAGGACCAGTACGGGGTCGGTGACATCGTCGATCTGGGGCCGGCAATCGGCGAGGTCGAGCGCATCACGCTGCGGTTCACCCGTCTGCGGGATCTGGAGGGGCGGGCATGGTACATCCCCAACGGCGAGATCACCCGGGTCGGCAACTACTCGAAGCTGTGGTCCCGCGCCGTTCTCGACGTCGGTATCGCCTACGAGAACGACATCGAACGAGCCGGTCAGGCCATGGTGGCGGCGGCCAACGCCGTGCGGGAGGCCGCCGACGACGAGGCCACCATCATCGAGGAACCGAAGTTGCTCGGTGTCGAGGAGTTCGGTCCCAGCTCGGTGGTGCTCCGCATGCTGGTCAAGACCGAACCGGGTGAACAGTGGGTCGTCGGCCGCAAGGTCCGGGCCGAGATCAAGCGCCGGTTCAACGAGGAGGGCATCGAGATCCCGTTCTCCCAACATGACATCCGCATTCGCTCCGAGGGTGTGCCGGCCCCGGAGTGGGTGGTTTCGGGTCGGGGCGAGTCCGATCAGCCTGGAGCAGATGAGGTCAGCTCGACGGGCTCCGATCACGGTGATTCTCGTCGGCCGTCTCAGGACGATCGAGCCGAGGGTGATGATCCGGATCAGACTGATCGGGATCAGACTGATCAGGCTGATCCGGCTGAGGCAACGGAGTCGGGGCGGTGATCAGGCGGGCCACGCGGCGCCGGGTGAGGTACTGCCAGGCCCAGCCGGCCATGACGGCGGCCCGTGAACGGAATCCGATCAGCGACCAGATGTGGACCAGCCACCACGCCACCCAGGCCGGGTAACCGGAGAAGTCGAAGGGACCGAAATGGACCACCGCCGCCGACCGGCCGATGGTGGCCATCGAACCCTTGTCCCGGTAGACGAAGGCGGCACGGTCCCGGCCCTCGAGATCGGCCAGGATCGATCGGGCGGCGTGGCGCCCGGCCTGCTGGGCCGCCGGGGCCACACCGGGCACCTGGACTCCCTTGGCGTCGCTGATGGCGGCCAGATCTCCGATCACGAACACCTCGGTGTGGCCGGCCAGGGTCAGGCCGACGGTGACCGGCACCCGCCCCGCCTTGTCCCTACTCCCGGACAGGGCCGCCCCCAACGGTGACGCCGCCACGCCGGCCGCCCACACAACGGTGGACGAACCGATGTCGGTCGGTGCGTCCTCGGTGCCGGTGGCCTTGACCGAGACACCGTCGGCCCGCACGTCCACCACCATGCATGAGGTTCGGACCTCGACACCGAGGTTGGTCAACTGCCGCTCGGCCGACGCCGACAGCTTCTCCGGGAACGCCGGCAGCACCCGGGGTCCGGCTTCCAGCAGGAGCACCTTGGCCGCCGAGGTGTCGATGACCCGGAAGTCACCGCGCAGGCTTTGGGTGGCGATCTCCTTGATGGCGCCGGCCAGCTCGACGCCGGTCGGCCCGGCCCCGACCACCACGAACGTCATGTGTTGGTGCCGTTCCTCCGGTCTGGGGGTGGTTTCGGCCCGTTCGAAGGCGGTGAGGAGACGGCGCCGGATGTCCAGGGCGTCCTCCACCGTTTTCAGTCCCGGAGCATGGCGAGCCCACTCCTGGTTGCCGAAATAGTCGTGGGTGGCCCCGGTGGCCACCATCAGGTAGTCGTAGTCGATCGGCCCGAGATCGGTCTGCACCCGGCGGGCATCGAGATCGACATCGGCCACATCGGCCATCAGCACCCGGCAGTTGCGCTGGCCGCCGACCACATGGCGGATGGGTTGGGCGATGTCGGACGGGTTCAGCCCGGCCGTGGCCACCTGATACAGCAGGGGCTGGAACAGATGATGGTTGCGCCGGTCGACGAGCGTGACCTCGACCGGGGCGTCCTCCAACTCCTTGACCGCCTCCAGACCGGCGAAGCCGGCCCCGACCACCACCACTCGGATCCTGCCGGCCTGTGTTTCACCCATCGACCGCCTCCTACCGTGGCCACCCGCCACCGGGCATTACCTGGCCACGGAGCCGGTGAACTTGCGGACGGCCAGAAAGGAGAACACCACGGTGATGCCGATGGCCCACAGCATCGAGATCCAGACGTCGTCGCCGGCCGGTAGCCCACCGTAGAGGGCACGGGCGGCGTTGGTGACCTTGGTGAAGGGGTTGGCGTCGGCTATCGGCTGCAGCCAGCTCGGCATGGATTCGGTGGGCACGAAGGCCGACGACACGAAGGTCAGGGGGAACATCCAGATGAAGCCGGCCGAGTTCGCCGCCTCCACCGACTTGACCGACAACCCGATCAGGGCCTGGATCCAGCTGAAGGCGTAGCTGAAGGCCAGCAACAGCAAACAGGCCAGCAACCCATCGGCGATGCCGCCCTCGAACCGGAACCCGATGAGGAAACCGACGACGATCATCACGGTGAAGGTGATGAGGTTCCGGATGAAGTCGGACAGGGTCCGGCCGGTGAGCACCGCCGACTGGGAGATGGGAAGGGTCCGCAGCCGGTCGACGTAGCCCTTCTCCATATCGGTGGCCAGACCGATCCCGGTGAAGGCCGAACCGAAGAGCACCGTCTGGGCGAACACGCCGGGAAGCAGGAACTGGGTGTAGTTCTCGACCCCGGCGATGGCGCCTCCGAACACGTAGTTGAACAGCAGCACGAACATGATGGGCTGCAGGGTGGCGAACATGATCAACTCGACGTTGCGGGGGATGATTCGGAGATGACGGACGGCCTCGGTCCAGGAATCCCGCAGGGCCCAGAGCGGGCCGGTCTTGGGCTCGTAGCGTTCGTCGTCGGGCGTCGCCGCCGTGGCCGACTCACCGGCGAGCGTGGTCATCAGTGAACCCCTTCCAAGGTGTTGCCGGCTGTCGTCCCGTCGTCCTCGACCTCGGCGTGGTGGCCGGTAAGGGTGAGGAAGACGTCGTCCAGGGTCGGTGTGGTCACCGTCACCTCGGTGACTGGGATACCGTCCGTGTCGAGGCGGCGAACGAGATCGGGTGTGGTGGTGGTGCGGTGCACGGCGATGGAGACGGTCTCGCCGTCCTGGTAGGGCGTCGCCGCCGGTTTGGCCAGATCGCCGACGGCCCGAACCACGTCGTCGACCGGGGCCGAGGTGGTGATCACGGCCCGGGCCCCACCCACCTGCTCCTTGAGTTCGGCCGCAGTGCCCTGGGCGATGCTCCGGCCCAGGTCGATGACCATGATGTCATCGGACAGCCGGTCGGCCTCGTCCAGGTACTGGGTGGTGAGCAGGGTGGTCATGCCGTCCTGCTTGAGCTCGGTGATGAGATCCCACATGGCCAGCCGGCTTCGGGGATCGAGCCCGGTCGTCGGCTCGTCCAGGAACAGCACCCGGGGCCGAGCCACCAGGCTCATGGCGATGTCGATGCGACGGCGCATGCCGCCGGAGAAGCCCTTGACCACCCGATCGGCGGCGTCGGTGAGGGCGAAACGCTCCAGCAGCTCGTTGGCCCGAAGCTGCGTCTGCCGGCCCGACAGATGGTTGAACCGGCCGACGATCTCCAGGTTCTCCCGGGCCGTGAGCCCCTCGTCGACCGCGGCGTACTGGCCGGTCACTCCGATCCGGGCCCGAATCCTGGCCGGTTCGGCCAGTACGTCGACACCGTCGATCCGGGCCGAGCCCTGGTCCGGTTGGAGCAGGGTGGCCAGGACTCGCACCGCCGTGGTCTTGCCCGCCCCGTTGGGTCCGAGCATGCCGAACACCTGGCCCTCGGCCACTTCCAGGTCGAGCCCGGCCAGAGCCAGCGTCTCTCCGAACCGCTTGTGGAGGTTCCGGGCTTCGATCATCACACTCACCCATCTAGCCTATCCACCTGGGGCAGACCAAGGAGCGGGAATACCCGGCGGGCCGGGGGCCGCCGGCTGTGAAAGACTGGGATATGGGAATCACCGATTCGGTCACCGAGCAGACCACCGACACGCCGTTTCACCTCACCGGAAATTTCCGTCCCGTCGATCGGGAGGTGACGGCTCACGACCTGCCGGTGGTCGGTGAGATCCCGGCCTCACTGGACGGGCTGTTCCTGCGCAACGGGCCTAACCCGAGGTCAGGCCGGTCCCCGCACTGGTTCCTGGGCGACGGCATGGTCCACGGTGTACGCATTCGAGACGGTCATGCCGCCTGGTACCGGAACCGTTGGGTCAGGACCAAGCCCTTCACCGATCCCGGGGCCCGGCTCGTCGCCGCCGACGGGACCGTCGATCTGACCGTCGGGGTGTCCAACACCCATGTGGTGGCCCATGCCGGTTCGATCCTGGCCCTGGTCGAGTCGAGCTTCCCATGCCGGATCGATGCCGAACTCGACACCATCGGTCCATGGGATTTCGACGGCGCCCTGACCACGGCCATGACCGCCCATCCCAAGATCTGCCCCGTCACGGGTGAGCTCCACTTCTTCGGCTACGGGTTCGCTCCCCCCTATCTGACCTATCACCGGGCCGATGCCCGAGGCCGATTGGTGCAGTCGGAGGTCATCGAGGTCCCGGGGCCGACCATGATCCATGACTTCTCCATCACCGGGAACCATGTGCTGTTCATGGATCTGCCCGTGGTGTTCGATCTCGAGTTGGCCCTGGCCGGCACCATGCCCTACCGGTGGGACGACGACTATGGGGCCCGTCTCGGGGTGATGCCGCGAGGCGCTCGGGGCGACCAGACCCGGTGGTTCGACATCGAGCCGTGCTACGTTTTCCACCCCGCCAACAGCTACGATCGGGCCGACGGTCGCATCGTGTTCGATGTGGCCCGGTACCCCGAGTTCTGGCGTCGGGGCTCGGACGACTTCACCCCTGACGCCCATCTCCATCGCTGGGTCATCGACCTCGAGACCGGCACCGTGACCGAGGACCAGCTCGACGATCTGCCCATCGAGTTTCCCCGGGTACCGGACGCCGCCGTCGGTCGGGCCAACGACCGCATCTATGGTGCCGTGCTCGCTCTCGAGCGATCCGGGCTGGTGGGCTATGACCTGGGCACCGGGGCCGCCCAGCTACTGGAACTGAACGACCGGGAGGCGGCCGAGCCGGTCCCGGTGGCCGATCCCGAGGCCGCCGACGCCGCCGGCTGGTTGTTGAGCTATGTCTACGATCGGGCCGAGGACAGCTCGGAGCTGTGGCTGGTGGCGGCCGACGCCGTCGACGCCGGTCCGGTGGCCCGTGTCACCATGCCCCAACGGGTGCCCATGGGGTTTCACGGCAGCTGGATCACCGATCCTGTCGCCATCGCCCATCACCCCTGACGTTCAACGCCGACTGCAATCGGTCGAGTCTCTCGCCACTTCGGGAATCACCTGGAACACCCAAATTCCCATACCGGAGGCGCGTGGCGGTGAAGTCCGATAC
>JAHEJM010000163.1 GCA_024638815.1 Acidimicrobiales bacterium
TTCACCGATGAAGGACAGCCCAGACTGGCTCTCATCACCTGCGGCGGAGCGTTCGACTACTCGGAACGTAGCTACGAGGACAACATCGTGGCCTACGCCGTCCCGATCAGCGTCTGACCGACCAACGTGCCCTCCCTGCGATCTTTTAAGGAACGGGCAAAGCGGTTTGCAGAGGCGGCCGGCCCGGCACTTACAGGGCGTCGAACACGTACTCGGTGGTAATGGTGCAACGCTGCGACGGATCGTCGAAGCGGTACACACAGACCTCGAGCACATTGGCCAGAGGGCGTAGGAATGTGCCGGTCGGGCAGTTGTCATCGGGCTGGAAGGTGAATTGTCCGAGACTGCGGGACGAGGTGATCACGTTGGTGATCTCGCCATTGGCGTCCAGGTTGACGTTCATTTCCTCGGGAGCGATCTCCCGTCCGTTGATGGTCAGTGTGGCCCCGTAGCCGGGGGCCAGATCAACTCCCACCGGCTCGCTACAGGCGCTGGCCTCGCCCCCCCGGGGCAGGAAGTCCTGGATGATGTCGTCGGCCACGATCGGTGCCGCCCCTCCAGCCGCTCCTGCCGGCAGGGCCAGGGTGGAATCGGTGCCGGCGGTCACCGCAGCATCGTCGTTCAGGCCCACGGTCCGGGCATCGCCCAACCGATCGTCCTCCTGGTAGGCCACGGCCAGCGCCAGGGCCCCAAAGGCCACGGCCACGATGCCAAAGGTGATCAACCGTTGTCGCTGAGGGGAAATCATCAAGGGTAAGTGTGCCAACGGGCGAGAAGCATCTACTACCCTCACTGCTATGTCGGCACCGCGCCTCGGCCAGGTCGAAGGCCCGAGTTTCGAAGGTCCGATACTGGGTGATCGCTATCAGCTCGTGGCCCGTATCGGAGCAGGGGCGTCGGCCGAGGTGTTCCAGGCCTACGACCATCGGCTCAACCGCTTGGTGGCGGTGAAGCGCTTGAGGTCGGGGTTCGCAAACGATCCCCGCTTCTTGAAGTTGTTCCGGTCCGAGGCCCATCTGGCCGCCCAGCTCAGCCATCCCAACATCGTCACCGTGCACGACTGGAGCGACGGCACCGATGAAGCCGGTGGACGGGCGACCGGCACTCCCTACATCGTCACCGAACTGCTGACCGGCGGGAGTCTGCTCGACATGCTCCGTCAGCCCCTGCCCCTTACCGCCTCCCAGGTCGCCTTCATCGGCCTCCAGGCGGCCCAGGGTCTGGCGTTCGCCCACGAGCAGCGATTGGTGCATCGCGATATCAAGCCCGCCAACCTTCTGTTCGGTCGGGACGGCCGGGTCCGGATCGCCGACTTCGGTATCGCCCGTGCCGTGGCCGAGGCGGCCTGGACCGAACCCGAAGGGGTGCTCATCGGTACCGCCCGCTACGCCGCTCCGGAGCAGGCCACAGAGGGTTCGGTCGACGGAGCGGCCGACGCCTACTCCCTCACCCTGTGCTTGCTGGAAGCCCTGACCGGCCAGGTTCCGCTGGTACGAGAGAGCGCCCTGGGCACCATGGTGGCCCGCCAGAGCGAGGATGTCCCGGTCACCGGTGCTCTCGGGCCACTGGCCGGTCCCCTTGCCGCCGCCGGTCGGGCGGATCCGGCCCGGCGGTCAACGGCGACCCAGTTGCTCGATGGCCTGTTGCGGGCCGTTCAGGATCTGCCCGATCCCGAGCCTCTGCCCCTCATCGACATCACGGCCATGGCCGATGGTGGGGCCGAACTCGGCACCGATAACGGCGCCGGTCCCGCAGGGGAGCCGACGGACATGCCGCTGCCGAAGGCCGATTCCGGCCCACGGCCACGATCGTGGAAGTGGTTCATGGCCGCGATCGTCTTCGTCGCGCTGGCCGGCGGTGCACTCTATGGCGGCATGGTGGTGGGCAACGCCCAGCCTGAGACCACGGTCATCGAGTTGGCCTGGCCCCGATTCGATGTGCCCGACTATGGCTCCATGACGGCGGAGGAAATCGTCGCTGCGGCCGAGGAACAGGCGCGATGGTCGGTGGAGATCACCGAGCGGTATCAGGATGAAACCGAACCGGGTGAGGTGCTGGCCCAAAGCCCCCGGCCCGGTACGCGGCTGCTGGCGGGCGACCAGATTGGCATCGTGGTATCACTGGGGCCGGAACTGCGAGTGGTGCCGAGGCTGGTCGGTCTCGACCGTCAGGCCGCATCCGACGCCATTGTCTCGGCCTTCCTGGCCGTGGGCGAGGTCGTGGAACGCAGTGATGAGGAAGCAGCCGCCGGCCAGGTGCTGGAGGCGACCATCAACGGCACGCCGGCCAGGCCTGGCGCCGAGTTCGTTACCGGTACCACCGTGGATCTGGTGATCAGCTCGGGACCGGCGGCCAGGACGGTTCCGTCGCTGGTGGGCTTGACCGTCGATGCCGCCCGGGGCGAGGCGGCCGAGCAGCAACTCGAGCTGGCGGTGACCGAGGCCTACTCCGAAACCGTGGCCGAGGGCCAGATCATCAGCTCCGATCCCGAAGCCGGAGCCCAGGTGGCCCGGGACTCCACCGTCAGTGTGGTGGTCTCGCTCGGTCTACCCTTCATCACCGTCCCCGATGTGACCGGCAAACCGGCGTCCGAGGCGGCCGACATCCTGGAGCAGGCCGGATTCGTGGTCACCGACACCGAGGGTGCCCCCAACCGGCCGGTCCTGGTCACCGACCCCCCGGCCGGTGAGTCCCGCCGCAAAGGCTCCACCATTCGTATCGTGGTCCAGTCCAACTGACCCGGCGGGCAAACCCGGTGAGCCGAATAAGGTCGGCACGGTGCAGGGCCGGTGACTACTCGGTCAGAGCGTTGAGCTTCTCGTACATCTCGGCCAGCAGCGGTTCGACGTCGGGTCCCAGATTCGGTGGCGTGGACTGAAGAGCCAGCAGCTTGGAGGCGTCACCCTCGACCAGGATCTTGCCGGTCAGGAACGATTCCATCACTTTCTGCTGATTCCGGGTGACAAAGGCGGCCTTGGCCGTTTCGTAGTCGACGGTTACCGTCAGATCGACATCATCGAGATGACCGTGCTCGATGACGGTCTGACCCTCACTGGTGTCGATGTGCCCGGCCATCAACCCGTCGTCGAGATGGGGGACATCGGTGACGTTCACGTTGATACGGGTCGCCAACACCGGCTCCGGCAAGCGGTCCTCGTAGTGCTGACGGAGCAGGCGGGCGGCTTCGATCCATTCGTCGCTCAGGAAGGCATAGGTAGCCACAAGATCGAGGGTAGCTCAGCCCAGATGATGGACCTCCTGCCGCCCGTAGACCGGGGTGTCGATGCCCTCCATGCGGGCCTTGAGCTGCAGGGCGAGATAGAGCGAGTAGTGGCGGGACTGGTGGAGGTTACCTCCATGGAACCACAGGTTTTCCTGCTGGGTCGGTTTCCACATGTTGCGCTGCTCGCCCTCCCACGGGCCCGGGTCTTTGGTGGTGTCGGAGCCCAGGCCCCACACCTTGCCCACCTTGTCGGCCACCTCCTGAGAGATCAGCTCGGCGGCCCAGCCGTTCATCGAGCCGTAGCCGGTGGCCAGCACGATCAGGTCGGCCGGCAGCTCCTCGCCGTCGGACAGCACCACACTGTCGGGCTTGATCTCGGCGATGTTGACCCCGCTGCGAAGCTTGATCTTGCCGTCGATCACCAGCTGGCTGGCGCCGACATCGATGTAGTAGCCGGAGCCCCGGCGCAGGTATTTCATGAACAGCCCCGAGCTGTCGTCGCCCCAGTCCAGCAGGAATCCCGCGTCCTCCAGGGCCTTGTAGAACTCGGCGTCCTCCTCGGCCATCTTCTCGTACTTCGGTAGCTCGAACCGGTGCATGATCCGGTAGGGGATGGAGGCGAAGATCAGGTCGGCGGTGTGGGTGTCGATGCCGTTGGCCACCGCCTCCTCGGAATACAGCGCGCCCAGGCCCAGGCGCATGAGGCTCTCGGATCGGACGATGTGGGTGGACGACCGCTGGATCATGGTCACCGAGTTGGCCCCCGCCTCCCACAGTGCGGCGGCAATGTCATGGGCCGAGTTGTTGGAACCCAGCACGATGCAGTTCTTGTACTGGTACTCGCTCGAGTCACGGTGGGCCGAGGAATGGTGGATGTCGCCCCGGAACTTCTCCGCACCGGGTATGTCGGGGACATAGGGCTTGCCCGACATACCGGTGGCCAGGACCAGCTGAGTTGGTTTCAGCGTGACATCCTCGATGGAACCGTCCGGGTGGCGACGCTTGACGTCGACCGTCCAGGTCTTGGATGCCTCGTCGAAGTCGGCTCCGGTGCACATGGTGGAGCCCCAATAGTTGAGTTCCATCACCTTGGTGTAGTACTCGAGCCAGTCGGCGATCTTGTCCTTGGGCGAAAAAACCGGCCAATTCTCGGGGAACTTGATATACGGAAGGTGGTCGTACCAGACCGGGTCGTGCAGGCACAGCGACTTGTAGCGCTTGCGCCACGAGTCTCCGGGCCGCTCGTTCTTCTCGATGATGATGGTGGGCACGTCGAGCTGGCGGAGACGGGCTCCCAGAGCGATGCCACCCTGACCGCCACCGAGAATGAGCACAGAAGGCTGCTTGGTATAGCCCAGTTCGGCCTGCTCCCGCTGGCGGCGCTCGAGCCAGGTCTCCCGTCCCTCGTACGCCCCGTGTTCGACACCCGTCGGCCGGTTCACGCCCTTGTGTTCCTCGTGGCCCTTCAGCTCGGTCACGGCCGTCAGCAAGGTGAAACACCGACCGTCGATGAGCCGGATGTGACCTTCGCCCCGGGCCGCCCCGGTCTCGAACGTGATCCACCCCTCGACCACACCGTCGGCCTCGTTGGCCTCACCGGTCAGCTGCCAATTCGAGGGATCGGTGTTGGCGGCGCACGCCTCGAGCATGTCCCGGATCTCGTCCCTACCCTCAACCGTCTTGATGTTCCAGGTGAAGGTGACGAGGTCACGCCAGTAACATTCATCGGCGAACAGGTCGACGACTCCGGAGAAATTGGCAGCCTGAAGAGCGGCGTCGAACCGGGCCAGCCAGTCCTTGACCGTCTGGGTCGGTGTGGTCATGTTGTCCCCTTTGTCAGCTGATGGGTCCTCGCTTCTGAAGTTCTACCACAGCGGGCCTACAGCAGCCGAAACCGGCTCCCGGTTCAGTGCTATCGTCTCGATCCATGACCGATGTCGACGAACACGGCCGACCCCACCCGCCATCCAACGTCGGCGAGGTCGAGACCCTGCTCGGCTTCCTCGACTTCCACCGGGCCACACTGGCGTGGAAGTGCGGTGGGGTCGAACCCGAGGGCTTGCGCCGCACCGTCGGCGCCTCGACGATGACGTTGGGCGGCTTGCTCAAGCACATGGCTTTCGTCGAGGACTACTGGTTCTCCTTTGTGCTCCACAAGAACGACCCGTCCCCGCCGTGGGACACCGTGGATTGGGAGGCCGACCGGGACTGGGATTGGCATTCGGCGGCCGACGACACGCCCAAGCAGCTCTTTGATCTGTGGGAGGAGAGTGTGGCCCGGTCGCGGCGGTTGCTGGACCACGCCATCGAGCGACGTGGGGTGGACGGTCAGGCCATTCGACAGACCGAGGAGGGTGAGGCGGCCGGCGTGCGGTGGATACTGGTCCATATGATCGAGGAGTACGCCCGCCACAACGGCCACGCCGACCTGCTCAGAGAGGTGGTCGACGGACAAACCGGTGAGTAGGTGAGTAGTTGAACGCCGGAGATTCGTCGACCGCCGCCGCCCGTCGGGAACGCTAGCCTGACAAGGTGCCCGAGTCGCAGTCCAAACCCCGAGACCATCTCACCACCGAGGACGTGGCCAAGGTGGCTCATCTGGCCATGCTGGATCTGACCGACGAAGAGCTGGAGCGGTTCACCGGCCAGCTCGACGCCGTACTCGACCTGGCCGAGCAGCTCGACCGCTTCGACATCGCCGACGTGCCCCCGACCGCCCATCCGTTCGGCCTGTTCAACGTGTTTCGGCCCGATGTGCCGATCGAGGAGCTCGAGGGCGCATCCCGAGCCGAGCAGCTCCGGGAGGAGGCGCTGGCCGCCGGTCCCGAGGTCGAGGCCCACCAGTACAAGGTGCCACCGGCGCTGGGGGAGGCTCCGTGATGACCGAATCGAATTCGGCCGGATCCGGCTTCCCCACGGCCGTCGCCGTGGCCGCCGCCGTCGGCGCCGGCGAGCGCAGCGCAGTCGAGGTGCTGGACGAGCACCTGTCCCGTGTCGAGGCCGACGATGAGCGGATTCGCGCCTTCAATCTGGTCACCGCCGAGCAGGCCCGGGAACGGGCGGCCACCATCGACGCCGCCGTGGCCGCCGGACAGGACGTCGGCCCCCTGGCCGGCGTACCCATCGCCATCAAGGACAACATGTGCACCCGGGGCATCCCCACCACGTGTTCGTCGAAGATCCTCGAGGACTGGGTGCCTCCGTACAACGCCACCGTGATCGACAAGCTCGACCGGGCCGGCGCCGTGGTGGTCGGCAAGACCAACCTGGACGAATTCGCCATGGGTTCCTCCACCGAGAATTCGGCTTTCGGCCCCACCCGCAACCCCCTCGATCCGAGCCGGGTGCCCGGCGGCTCGTCGGGCGGTTCGGCCGCCGCCGTGGCCGCCGGCTTCGCCCCGGTTGCCCTCGGCTCCGACACCGGTGGTTCGATTCGCCAGCCGGCCGCCCTGTGCGGCCTGGTCGGGGTCAAGCCCACCTACGGCGCCGTGAGCCGCTACGGACTGGTGGCTTTTGCCTCGTCGCTCGACCAGATCGGGCCGTTGGCCCACACCGTGGCCGACGCCGCCGCCGTGTTCGACGTGATCGCCGGCTCCGATGACCACGACTCGACATCCATCCCCCAGGAGCTGGAACCCATGGTTCCCGTGCTCGGCGACGGGGTGGAGGGGCTGCGGGTCGGCATCCTCAACGAGTTGTCGGGCCGAAACCTCGACGCCTTCGAGCCTGAGGTCGTCCAGGCCGCGGCCAACGCCGCCGACGCCCTTGCCGCCGCCGGAGCCAAGGTGGACGAGGTGTCGGTACCATCGGCGGTGGCCGGGCTCTCGGCCTACTACATGATCGCCCCGGCCGAGGCCTCGTCCAACCTGGCCCGATACGACGGGGTTCGCTACGGACTACGCCGCGACGGTGCCAACACGGCGGCCATGATGCGGGCATCCCGCACCGCCGGATTCGGCGACGAGGTCAAGCGCCGCATCATGTTGGGCACCTACGCCCTGTCGGCCGGCTACTACGACGCCTTCTACGGCAAGGCCCAGCACATCAGGACCATCATGATCCGGGAGTTCGACCGGGTCTACCAGGACTTCGATGTGCTCATCTCACCGACGTCGCCCTGCGTCGCCTTCGAGTTCGGGGCCAAGGCCGACCCCATCACCATGTACTACAACGACGTGTGCACCATCCCCTCCAACCTGACCGGTCAGCCGGCCATGTCGGTCCCCTTCGGCACCGGCGCCCACGGGCTGCCGGTGGGGGTCCAGATCCTGGCCCCCATGCTGGGTGAAGCCAACATGTTCCGGGCCGCCGCCATCCTCGAGCGCTCGGCTCGTTGATTCGTTCGGCCCTGCCGGGCTGAGTTTTGCCGATTGTTAGCCGACTGTTCCGGTGCTGACAGGCGGCTTTCCTATCTTCGAGATCAGTCGGTCGATCCGGCCGACACCCATCCCCGTCTCGAAGGAGTTCTCCTCATGTTGTCTCGAACCCGACTGGTCGTTGCCGGCGCCGCCATGACCGCCGTGTCCCTCCTGGGTGTTTCCCCCGC
>JAHEJM010000007.1 GCA_024638815.1 Acidimicrobiales bacterium
CAGGTTCCGATGTTGGCACCGAGGATGATGGCGATGGCGGTGTTGAGGTCGATCAGGCCATCGGCGGCCATGACCACCACGATGCCGGTGGTGGCACTGGAGGATTGAACCAGCCCGGTGAAGACCGCACCCATGAGCACCCCCATGAGCGGGTTCGTACTACCCGACATCAGATCGAGGAAGGGCTCGTAGGTCCGCAGCGGCGACATGGCGTCGCTCATGATCTCCATGCCGAGGAAGACGAAGCCCAATCCGACCAGCGCCCGGCCCAGGTATCTACCCTGCCTCGACTTGACCGCCACGCCGAGAATGGCCCCGAAGGCCAGCAGCCCCAGGGCATAGTCGGTGATCTTGAGGGCGATGACCTGGGCGGTGACGGTCGTTCCCAGATTTGCCCCGATGATGACGCCGGCGGCCTGGGTGAGTGACAGCAGTCCGGCGCTGACAAAGCCGACGGTGAGTACCGAGGTCACCGACGACGACTGAATGACGGCGGTGACGGCGGCCCCGGTTGTGGCACCCATGACCCGGTTGGACGACAATTTGGCCAGGGCCCAGCGAAGCCGGTCATCGCCCAGCGCCTTCAAAGCTTCGGTGACCTGGCCCATGCCCAGCAGGAAGAGGGCCAATCCGCCGGCCAACCCCATGATGAGCTTCCACCACTCGATATCCACGACCGACATTGTCGCCGACCGTCCTGTTCATTTCCAGTTAACTCGACGTATTTATGAAGTTTGTCTTCCCGGTTGGGTTCGGCCTGCTCAGAGATACAAGCCGGTATGGGAGTCGTCGAGGCGCTCGGCGGCAACGGCATGGACGTCGCGTTCACGCAGAATGATGTAGTCCCGACCACCGACCTCAACCTCGTAGCGGTCTTCGGGGTTGAACAGCACACGATCCCCCAGCTCCATGGATCGTACACTGGGTCCAGCGGCCACGATCTGAGCCCAAGTCAGGCGTTTGCCGACCTGAGCAGTGGCCGGGATGAGGATACCCCCCGACGATTTGCGGTCTCCGTCGGGGCCTTCGATCTGGACCAGAATGCGGTCGTGCAACATCTTGATCGGCAGTCCCTCGGCGGCCCCCGGCCTCGACGAGCGTGACTGCCCGGCCGACCGCGTCGACTCACCACGAGGGGCTCGAACGCTCCCGCCGTCGTCGCTGCCACCGGCTGCGTCCGGAGCCTCGACGGCAACGGCCTCGAGCGTCTCACCGTTGCCGGTCGGCTGGTCTGCATCGTGGTGTTTGCTGTCGGTCACGTGATCTCCGGAACTGCGGCCTGCGTTGTCGACATCCAGTACGGCGAGACGGTGCTCCCGCCGACGGCCGAAGACGGCTTGAGTTTGGCCTCGGCCAAACGTCGCCGAAACTTGACTTGATCGTGAACATCCGAAACGCCAAGCGATACCAGGGCGACAACCGGCCCGGGATTGCTGGCGGCCACGGTGGGTCAACGTGTCGAGCCTACCGCCTCTCCATCCGGTCTGGACCGCCCGGGCCATGGGCCGGCCCCGGTTCGTCCCGCTGCCGTCGCCGCCGGCGTCGATCTCGACGGCAACGGGCCGACAGTGGCATGGTGACTGCATGTCCCCATCCGATGGATCACCACCTCGACGGTTTGCCCTTCCCTGTGGCGACGGTGTCATGCTCCGGGCCGAGCTGTTTCAGCCCCACCGGCCGCGCCTCCCATCGGCCGTGGTCTGCCATCCTCATCCCCTCCACGGCGGGACCATGTACAACCCCGTCGTGTCGATCCTGTGCCGAACCCTGTTGACCGCCGGGGCCATCGTGTTGCGATTCAACTTCCGGGGCACGTCGGGTTCGACCGGTTCCCACGGTGGGGGAATCCTCGAGCAACAGGATGTCGAGGCCGCGCTCGACCATCTGGCCGAACTCGACGGAGCCGACGGTCATCGCCACCACCAATCTGGTTTCGTCGTGGCCGGCTACTCGTTCGGGGCCGACGTCGCGCTTGCGGTCGACCGACCCGACATTGCCGGCTGGATCGCCATCGCTCCCCCTCTCCGCGTCTTACCACCGGATGAGTTCCGGGCCGGCCACTCCCCCCACCCGGTGCTGATCGTGACCGGCGACAGGGACGAGTTCTGTCCGCCGTCGCTGGTTCGGGAACGGACCGCAGACTGGACGGCGACCGAAATCGTGGCCTTGGAGGACGAGAACCACATGCTGGGCACGGCTCAACACGCCCTGACCGACCATGTCACCCGGTTTGTCGCCGAACTGGACAACAGAGACGGGTAGACCCCGTCGGTTTCAGGCCGGCCGCACCGTGAGACCGGCCGACGACAGTGCATCCTTGGCATCGGCGATCGTGGCCTGACCGAAATGGAAGATGGTGGCGGCCAGCACGGCATCGGCTCCACCCTTCACCACACCGGGAGCAAGATCGCCGACGCCACCGACCCCGCCCGACGCGATCACCGGAACCGACACCGCGTCCGTCACGGCCCGGGTCATCTCATGGTCGAAGCCGTCGCCGGTGCCGTCGCGGTCCATGGACGTGAGCAGGATTTCCCCCGCCCCCAAATCCACCGCCCGGCGGGCCCATTCCACCACGTCGATCCCCGTCGGCGTACGCCCACCATGGGTGTATACCTCGAAACCGGACGGGATGTCGGAGGCGTCCCGACTCTCGGCTTGGCCATCCAGGCCGTTCCCGGTCCGGGCGGTGTCGGCTTCGTCGCGCAGACCACCCTCGGGCCGCTCGGTGCTGACACGGCGACCGTCGATGGCGACGACACAGCACTGGGAACCGAACTCCCGGGCGATCTCGGCGATCAACTCGGGTCGGGCCACGGCGGCCGAATTGACCGATACCTTGTCGGCGCCGGCACGAAGCAGACTCCGGGCGTCATCAACGGTGCGGACACCGCCGCCGATGGTGAAGGGGATGAAGACCTCCTCGGCCACGGCGGCGGCCATGGCCACGGTGGTGTCACGGTTCTCGTGACTGGCCCCGATATCGAGGAACACAAGCTCATCTGCCCCCTGGCGATCGTACTCGGCCGCCAGTTTCACCGGGTCTCCGGCATCGCGGAGATCGACGAAGTTGACGCCCTTGACCACCCGGCCTTCGGCCACATCCAGACAGGGAATGACCCGGATGGCTCTCACGATCTGCTGTCCTCTCCATCGGGGGTGGATGCCGGCTGCCCGACTCCGGCGACCGCGTCCAATGCCTGGGGCAGGGTGAACGCTCCCTCGTAGAGTGCTCGACCCACGATGACACCGGCGAATCGACGACGGTCATCACCATGGTCCACGGCGATGGTCGCCAGCACGGCCAGATCCTCGAGACTGCCCACACCGCCCGAGGCCAGAACCGGGATGGCGGTGGCGGCCAGCAGTCGGCTGAGCCCCCCCACGTCGGGGCCGGCCAATGTCCCGTCCCGGGAAATCTCGGTCACAACCAGGGCCTCGACCCCGCTGTCGGCGAACTGTTGCGCCATCTCGCCCACGGTGCGGCCGGTACGTTCGGTCCAGCCGTGGGTCGCCACCTCGTCACCGCGGGCGTCGAGACCGACGGCGACCCGGCAACCTCGACCGGCCAGATCGGTGACAAGGGACGGATTCTCCAGTGCCGCCGTCCCGATGACCACCCGATGGACACCAACGGCGAAGAGTTCGTCGGCAGCCGTCGTCGAGCGGACTCCCCCGCCGACCTGGACCGGCACGGACACGGCATCACAGATGGCGGCGATGACCGGCCGGTTGGTCGGCTCGCCGGTGCGGGCGGCGTCGAGATCGACGACATGGATCGCTTCCGCCCCCTCGGCCACGAACCTCCGGGCCCGGTCGACCGGGTCGGTCCCGTACACGGTCTCACGGTCGTAGTCACCCTGATAGAGACGAACACACTTCCCGTCGCGGAGATCGATGGCTGGAAACAGGATCATGACGCAGGGTGAAGATCGGCGGCGTGATCCCCGGCGTGGTTGATGTCGGCCCCGGATCCCTGCTGGTCCCGACACAGCTCGACGAAGTTGGCCAACAACCGGAGTCCCGGCTCGGCCGACTTCTCCGGATGGAACTGGGCGGCGAAGATGTTGTCGGCGGCGACGGCGGCCACCACCGGGCCGCCGTAGTCCACCGTGGCCGCCGTCAGATCCGACGGTTCGGCGGCCAGGCTGTGGACGAAGTACATCCACGAACCGTCCAGGCCCCGCAACATCCGGCCGGCCATCGAATCGTCGGCAAACGGCCGGCACGACAGACGATTCCACTGCATCTGGGGCCGCTTCACCGTGTCCGGCAGCCAGACCACACGCCCTGGCAGCAGACCGAGGCCGGCAACGCCGGGCGACTCCTCCGATTCCTCGAACAGCATCTGCATTCCGACACAGATGCCGAGAAACGGACGGCCGTCGGCCACAGCCTGCTCGGCCTGTTCATCCAATCCGGCCTCACGCAGGGCCGACATGCAGGCCCCGAACGCGCCGACGCCGGGGAGTACGACGCCGTCGGCCTCCTCGATCATCGATGGCGAGTCGGTCAGATGAGCGTCGGCCCCCACTTTCTCCAGTGCCTTCTGGGCCGAGCGTAGGTTGCCGATGCCGTAGTCGAGCACGGCGATGGCGGGGCGGCGACCGTCGCCGTTCGACGCACCGGCCGGGGCTTCGGATTCGAGGCCCTGGTCGACGCCGCTCATAGGCTGCCCTTGGTCGACGGTACCCCGGATCCCTCGATCCGGACTGCGTCCCGCAGACAGCGGGCCAAGCCCTTGAACGACGCCTCGATGATGTGATGGACGTTGCGACCCCGGCACAAGCTCACATGGAGGGTGAGCCCGGCCGAGGTGGCGAAACTCAAGATGGCATGCTCGGCCATCGACGGGTCGAACGGTGGATTACCCAGGGGGATGGCGGCCGGCATCTCGACGTCCCAGACCACGAACGGACGCCCCGACAGATCGAGGGCCACGTCGACCAGCGCCTCGTCGAGAGGGAACCGCCCGCTGGCGAAACGGCGAACCCCGGCCTTGTCCCCAACGGCCTGGGCAAAAGCCTGGCCGAGAACGATCGACGTGTCCTCGATGGTGTGATGTGCGTCCACCTCGAGGTCACCGCTGGTCTTCACCTCGAGATCGAAACCACCATGGCGTCCGAGCTGATCCAGCATGTGATCGAAGAAGGGCACACCGGTCGAGCAATCGGTGGTACCGGAGCCATCGAGATCGATGGCCACCACGACTGCGGTTTCCTTGGTGGTGCGTTCGAGCCGGGCCGATCGCGACCCGTACGGACCGTTCTTGGTGTCACTCATCGTGATCAAGTATGTCAGCCAGGGCGTCGAGGAAGACCGAATTCTCCTCCGGTGTTCCGATTGTCACCCGAAGACAGCCATCGAGGTAGCGCCAACTCGACGTGTCGCGAACCAGCACCGAACGGTCGACCAACGCCTGCCAGACCGAATCACCGCCGGCCGGCGGCGGCCGGAACAACACGAAGTTCGCTCCCGACGGCCACACGTGGCATCCCAGGTCCACCAGGCACGATGAGACCCGGGCCCGCTCCTCGACAACGGCGACCACCCGGGCGTGCATCTCCGCAGAGAACTCGAGGGCCGCCACCCCGGCCGCCTGCTTCAGACCGTCGAGGTGATACGGCAGCACCACCGCCTCCAGCTCCTCAACCAGCCAGCGAGGCCCGAGGAGGTAGCCGAGACGGGCCGCCGCCATCGACCATGTCTTGGAGAAGGTCTTCACCACCACCAGCGGCCGCTCCTCGGCCAGCAACTCCACGGCCGACCAGGAGGCGAACTCCCCATAGGCCTCGTCCACCACCAGCAGGCCGTTGATCGACTCGACGGCTTCCAGCACCGATGACACGGTCTGCGGCGATTCGACCAGGCCGGTCGGATTGTTGGGCGAACACAGGAAGGTGACGGACGGCGCCACCGACTCGATCTCGGCCCGGGCTCGCTCGGCCGACAGGGCGAAACCCTCGCCCCGCTCGGCCTGGATCACGACCGCACCCGAGATCCTGGACAGGTGGCTGTGGAGGGCATACGTCGGCTCGAAGGTGAGTGTAGTTCGGCCCGACCCGGCGAAGGTCAACAGAAGGGTCTGCAGCACCTCGTTGGACCCATTGGCACAGAAGACCTGCTCCGGCCCGAGACCGAAACGGGCGCCCACAACCCGGCGAAGGGCCAGAGCCCTCCGGTCGGGATAGCGATGCCAGTCCAGGCTGCGGGCTGCCTCGGCCACGGCGGCGGCAAAATCCGGAGGCGGCGGCCACGGCGACTCATTGGTGTTGAGGCGAACGTTCACCTCGACCTGGGGCGAGTGGTAGCCGGTCATGGCGGCCAAATCGGCCCGGATCGGCGGTCGGGTCACGGCTGGGAGTCCCGGAGCCGGAGCCGGATGCTCTCGGCGTGGGCATGCAGGCCTTCCTGCCGGGCCATGGCCACGACGTGGGGACCGAGAACCCGCAAACCCTGTGGCGAGACCGAGATCACATGATGGTCCTTGAGGAAATCACCCACGGTGAGGGCGCTGGCGAAACGGGCCGATCCGAAGGTGGGCAGCACATGGCTTGGGCCGGCCACATAGTCACCGAGCGAAGCCGGGGCGTGGGAACCGCAGAAGATGGCGCCGGCGTTGTTGACGGTGGCGGCCAAGGCTTCGGCATCCCGACACTGCAGTTCGAGATGCTCCGGGGCAATGGCATCGATCACGGCCACGGCGGCCGCCGGGTCGTCGACCAGGGCTGCGTAGCCGCCGGCGTTCAGGGTGGAACGGACATCGTCGGCTCGGGCAGAGGCGGCCAGCAACTCGTTGCCGGCGGCACAGACGGCGTCGGCCACCGCATCGTCCCAGGTGACGAGCCAGGCCAGGCCATCGGGCCCGTGCTCGGCCTGCACGATCACATCAATGGCGGCATAGATCGGATCGGTCGTGGCATCGGCCACCACCACCACCTCCGACGGTCCGGCGAACGCGGCGGCGATACCGACCCGTCCCGCCACCTCCTGTTTGGCCAAGGCCACATAGACGTTGCCGGGGCCGGCGATCACGTCGACGGCGGGAACGGTCTCGGTTCCGTAGGCCATGGCCCCGATGGCCTGGGCGCCACCGACTGCGAACACCCGATCGACGCCGGCCAGCCGGGCCGCAGCCAGCACAGAGGGGGAGATCCCGTTGTGTTCGGCGCTGGGGGGTACGCAGAGCACGATCTCCTCGACCCCGGCCACCCGAGCCGGAACCGCCGTCATCAACACCGTCGACGGATACTCGGCCCGGCCGCCGGGGACATAGAGCCCGGCCCGCCTCACCGGGCGTTGGTACGCCCGGATGGTCAGACCGCTGCTGTCGATCACCTCCGAGGGCCGAAGCTGGTGGCGGTGGAACCGGTCGATCCTGGCGATGGACACGTCGAAGGCGGCTCTCAGCTCGGAGCTGAGTGTCGACACCGCTCGGTCCATGTCAGCCTCGGCCACCTCGATGGAATCGAGACTCACACCATCGAGCCTCCGGGTGAGTTCGACGAGGGCGACGTCACCTCGCCGTTCCACCTCGGCCAGGATGTCTCGAACCGCCTGACGCGGTTTCTCTCCGGCGATCTGGGGCCGAGGAAGGCGATCTGACAGGTCCGGTCCCAACGTCTGACCCCGTAGATCGAGCCGGTTCAGCATCGCGTCTCCTTCTGTCACTTCTGTCGGAAGACCGCCGGGTCACCCGTACCGTACTCGCCCACGTGGGGCGACACAGGTCGGGAACCGGAGACCGAGACCGACCCGAGGGGCGAAACGGTTCCGGCCCTCGTTCGACGCTAGCGTGGATCAGCGACAGAAAGGCGACCGTTCATGGCTATCGACGACAGTGCGCTCAGCTCCCTTTCGACGTCGCTCGACGATCTCACCGGCCGGATCGGGGCGCTGGCGGCTCGGGCCGATGCCGACGAACCGGGAGCCGTCGACCTCCTCGAGGTCGAACGGCAGCTTCTCACCGCCAGTCGCCGACTCCAGAAACTCGTTCGCCAGCGACACCTATGACGTAGGCCGACTCGCAGCTCAATCATGCAAGTGGCTGAGCCTCTATATCGGGTTTTCGGCACCTGTTGCGCCCAATACACGTATATAGATGAATCGACATTCGTGTTGACAACCTTGGTATGGATCCCCATTCGGGTCATCCAAAGTGTTGACGCCTGTACGGGACACGGGCCATGTCCCCAAAATGACGTCGGCGCCCCTACGAAAGGGGCGCCGACGGCGCGATACGGGGCGGCGGATCCCCGATCTCGCTGCTACCAGGTGGCGGGAACCTGGTATTGACAACAGTAACCCAATTCACCGGGATAGATGGTGGATATCTGCGATCTTTTTTCTGACAATACCACCACCACTCCATGACAGCTTTGTAATACAGAATCTCGACACTATCGAACAGAAGGACAGAAATCGTTCAACACGCATTTATCACATTGCGGCCGCCGGGCGATGCAGACACGGCGACCGTGGAGGATCATCCGGAGGCTGAACACCCCACGCTCTGCAGCCGGGATCATCGGGTTCAGTTCGAGCTCGACCTTCACAGGGTCGGTCTCCTCGGTGAGTTCCAGCAACCGACTCAGCCTGAGCACATGGGTGTCGACCGGCAATCCGGGAAGATCGAGTGCCACACTGCGGACCACATTTGCCGTCTTTCGCCCCACACCGGCAAGGGCGGTGAGATCCTTCATTGCACCGGGGACCTGGCCGCCGTGCCGCTCCACCAACCGGGCGGCGCAGCGCACGATGTTCTTGGCCTTGTTCCGGTAGAGCCCCAACGACCCGATGATGGCTTCGACCTCCTCGAGCTCGGCGCCGGCCAGCGATTCGGCGTCCGGATAGCGAGCGAAAAGGGCGGGCGTCACCTTGTTCACGCCGACGTCGGTGGCCTGGGCCGACAGGATGGTGGCGATCAGCAACTCGAAGGCATCGACATGATCGAGTTCGCAGACGGCGTCGGGATACTCCTCGGCCAAACGCTCGTGGGTGCGCCGGGCCCTCCCCTTGGGTGACCGTGGTTTGGCCATGTCGTGCTCTCCATCCTTCCCAGACCCGCGGATCCGGTCCCCCGCAGCCCCTGCACCGGCCGGGACCGTCCGGGATGCCGGGTCATCTCGATCCGAGCCCGGGTGGCCTCGGGTTCACGGTTGCAGGGTACGTTGAAAACCGTGAACCCGTCTGCATCGGTCCCGGACGACGTGACCCCAGCGCCCATCGAGGCGGCGTTGTCGGTGTCCGGGGTGCACATCGAGATCAACGTCGCAGTGCGGGGCGGTCCCGACGGCGGGCCGTCGCTGGAACCGGCGTTCGCACCGATCGAGGACCCGGGCACTCTGACGATCGAACGGGCCTCCGGGGGCGTGGCCCTGATCGTGCCCGTCGTCGAGGCCTCGGCCGACCGCCTGCGGGGACTGGCTCAATCCCTGCTTCTGGCCAACGGTGTGGACGACGACCGCTACCAGTCACCGCTCTCGTCCGGGGACGGTCGGATTGCTACCGACTCCGTCACCGTGGGGGCGGCGCTGCTGGCCGCAGGGCAGATCGTGGCGTCGGTCAGCGGCTCGCCCAGCCGGGGACGGCTGCAGCTCGACGTCATGGCCCGTTGGCCCGAGTGGCCGACCGATCCGCCCGACCGTGTTCCGGATCGGATCGACGTGGCGGCCGCGCTGGTGGATCGCTGCCTGAAACTGGCGGCACAGGATCCGGGCTCGGACCGCCGGCAGCCGGAGATCTGGGGCAAGCCCGAACAGCCGTGGCATGAGGCGCTGGCCCGGCGTCTGACACTCACCAGCCATCGGGCCCTCCATCAGCTCCGCTGCCCACTTCCTGCCGCCTCACCGCCGTCAACCCTGGCCACCCGGGATCTCGACCCGGTCGAGGATCTCGATGCCATGTTGTCTGTCAACAACCGGGCATTCGCCACCCACCCCGATCAGGGGGGCCGGGACCGGAGCTATCTGGAGGCGGCATTCGCCAACTCCGACTTCGACCCGGGCGACGTTCGGATCGCCGTCGACCACGACTCGGGCCGGATGATCGGATTCTGCTGGACCAAACTCCATCCACCGGCTCCCAACCGACCGGAGACGGCCGGAGAGATCTACGTCGTCGGAGTCGATCCCGACTTCCAGGGCCGCGGTCTCGGTGTTCCCCTCACCGCAGCCGGACTCGACCATCTCCACCAACGGGGAGCGACGATGGGCATGCTGTATGTGGAGGCGGATAACGAACCAGCCCTCAACACCTACCGGAAGTTGGGTTTCACCGTGCACCGAACCGATCGAGCCTGGCGCCGTGAGTGAGAGCACCACACACGACCACGACGCCGTGAGCCCGTGGACGCCGTCGCGGCAACAGTGGGCATCGCTGTTCGAGGACGAACCCCGGTATCGGGTTGACCAGCTGTGGACCGGTCTCTATCACCATGATCTCGACCCGATCGACATCACCAACCTGCCGAAACCACTCCGTCGGCGAATCGGCCAACAGCACCAACCGGCGCTGACCCCGGCAGCAGAGCAGCAAACCATCGATGGTGACACGTTGAAGTGGCTGTGGTCGATGCCCGACGGGGCCGAGGTCGAGACGGTCCTGATGCACTACCCGAAACGGAGCACAGTCTGCATCTCCTCTCAGGCCGGCTGCGCCATGGGGTGCGGATTCTGCGCCACCGGCCAGGCCGGTTATCAGCGCAACCTGACGGTAGGAGAGATCCTGGAACAGGTGGTGGCCGCCCGCCGGGCCGCCACCATCCGGTCGCGACGGTTGTCGAACGTCGTATTCATGGGCATGGGCGAGCCGATGGCCAACTACGACCAGGTGCTGGAGGCCATCGGCCGGCTCATCGCCGACTTCGAGATCGGCGCCCGGAACATCACCGTTTCCACCGTCGGTCTGGTACCGCAGATGCTGCGGTTCGCCGAAGAAGGACTCCAGGTCGGTCTGGCTCTTTCCTTGCACGCCGCCAATGACGAACTCCGGACCAGCCTCGTGCCGGTCAATCGTCGTCACCCCATCGACGAACTCGTCGCCGCATGCCAGCTGTTCCGGGAGCGAACCCGGCGTCGGGTGTCGCTGGAGTGGGCCATGATCGACGCGGTGAACGACCGTGACCAAGATGTGGCCGAGCTGGCCGATGTGGCCACCCGAGCCCGGGCCCACGTCAATCTGATCCCACTCAATCCAACCCCGGGCTGGCCCACGACCGGCTCACCGCCCGAACGGGTAGCGGCCTTCGCCGCCGACCTGTCGGCTCGCGGAGTGAATGTCACCGTTCGGGCCAACCGGGGCACCGATATCGACGCCGCCTGCGGCCAGCTGGCCGGTGGTCCCAACCGGCGCTCCGGAACCGAGAGTCCGGTATCCCTCGATCGACATCGCTGAGGACCCAACGCGCCATATCGTCGCCGCTTTTGCCCGCCGACCGGCCATACTGTGGGGGCTATGAATCAGTGGCTGAACCGGTCCCACCCCCAAACCCTGCAAGCCGGGGTGATTCTTGGTTATATCAGCGCCTTCTTCGGCTTGTTCAGCAGTGGGTTCTTCCTGCCCCTCTTCATTGGCCTGGGCGCCGGTGCCTTCGTCACCGCCAACAACAAGCGGTGGGGGTACATTCTCCTGGCCATCTGTGCCAGCCTGGTGGCCTTGTTCTACATTCTGGTCTTCATCAATTCGCTGGGAAGCTCCATTGTGAGCATGCTGTTCAGCCTCAACCGGTTGGTGTTCCCGTTGGCTCTTGCCGTCGCCGTTCTCCACAATCACTCCCGGGAGTACCAGCGGATCTGGTTCGACTGACGGCGCTCGTACTGCTCGGGCTCGCCACGGCCCTGGTGGCCTTGACTGCGTGTGGCGATGGACGCAGCCAACGGGACGAGGCCATTTCGACGCCGTCGAGGCAGACCACGATTCTCACTCTGGACCCGATCGGCACCGTCCAGGCAGACCACGCCGACGACTCCAGCCGGCCCACGGGGACCGTCCCGGTCGACCAGGTCCGGTGGGAACCCTGCGATCGCTTGGAATGCGCCACGGTCTCGGTGCCCCTGCGCTACGGTCCTGACGGCACGGCGGCCACAGACGAACGCCTCCAACTGGCCCTTGTTCGCAAGCCGGCGTCCGGTCCGGCCGCAGGCACCATATTCGTGAATCCCGGCGGTCCGGGTGCGTCCGGACTCAACTTCATCCGAGCCGGTTTCGATCTCGGGCCCGAGATCGGCTCCCGATTCCATCTGGTCGGGTTCGATCCCCGGGGAGTCGGCGACAGTGCCGGACTGCGATGTGGGCGCTCGGTGAGGCCGGGGCCTCGCGCCGACTCGTCGCCCGACAGCGAGGGCGAACAGCGGCTGCTGGAAGCCGAGGCTCGTTCCGTGGCCGACCAGTGCGCCCGTCTCGATGGCCAGCTGGTGGCCAACATCTCCACCTCGATCGCCGCTCGAGATCTGGAGCGACTGCGCCTGGCTGTCGGTGACGAGACACTGACCTACTACGGCCTCAGTTATGGCACGGTGCTGGGGCTCCGATATGCCGAGCTCCACCCCGAGAACGTCGGCCACATGGTTCTCGACGGGGTGGTCGACCCCGGCCTCGATCTACAGGCCCTGCTGCGGCTTCAGGCCGCGGCGTTCGAGGAGGCATTCATCGAGCTGGACGGGCGATGCGGAACGCCGCTGCTGGCCCGGTGCCCTGACGGCGGATTGGTCACAGCCTTCGATCGGCTCATGGATCGACTGGAGGCCCAAGGCCCGATCGACGGGTTCGGGCCCACGGAGCTGTCGTATGCCGCCCTCATCGCCCTCTACAGCCCCGATCTGTGGCCGCTGCTGGCCCGGGGACTGGTCGATGCCGCCGACTCCGATGTGGCAACGCTCCAGGCGCTGCACGATCGCCTGACCGGCGCCGTCCAGTTCACCAGCTACGCCGCCTACCTGTGCCAGGACTCCCCCGTCCCCGGAGGTCCGGAACAGTGGCGATCGTTCGCCGACGATCTGGCCACACTCGCACCTCGTTTCGGGGCCACGGTGGCCAACGAGCTACTGGCTTGCGTCCACTGGCCGAGCACCGGCCTCGACCGCCCGGCACCAATCGAAGCCGCCGGCGCCGGGCCCATTCTGGTCATCGGCACCACAGGCGATCCGGCAACCCCGCTGATCGGCGCCCAACAGGTCGCCGAAACCCTCGATTCGGCCCGTTTGGTCGTGGTCGAAGGGTTCCATCACACCGCCATCGGCTACAACTCCTGTGTGGCCGAGATCGTGCGGCGGTACCTGATCGATTCGACCCTGCCGGCCCCGAACACCCGGTGTTCGCAGGACGGTGAAGAACTCCTCGACGACAGCACCGGCTGAACGAGCGAACGGTCGAGTGAGCGGACTCGATCGGTGACGGAGGCCGGCGAACGATTCCCCACCGACGCCTCTACCGTGTAGCCATGACCTCGTTGTCCGATGATCGTCTCCCCCAGGGCGATGACAAGCGCACGGCGGTGCGCTCCATGTTCGATACCATCGCCCCTCGCTACGACTTGATGAACCGCCTCATGACGTTCCGTATGGACGTCGGCTGGCGCAGGACGACACAGAACGCTCTGGCGTTGGAACCGGGATCGGTGGTGCTCGATTTGGCCTGTGGCACGGGCGATTTCTGCATGGAGCTGGCTCGAGCCGGGCATCGGCCCATCGGTGTGGACCTGTCGTTCGGCATGCTGTCGGCGGCCCGGACCGACAGTCCCCTCGTTCAAGGTGATCTGCTCCAGCTCCCGGTGGCCGACCAATCGGTCGATGCCGCGGTCTGCGGTTTCGCCCTGCGAAACCTGGTGGAACTCGACCCGTTCTTCGTCGAACTCCACCGCGTCGTTCGGCCCGGCGGTCGCATTGCCCTGCTCGATGTGTCCCAGCCCGACAATCGTGTCATGGCCTGGGGCCACGGCGTCTATTTCAACCGGGTGGTTCCCAAAATCGGCGGTTTGCTCTCGGACCGGGCGGCCTACGCCTATCTACCGAGATCCGTCTCGTATCTTCCGGAGCCTTCGGTCATGATGGCCAAGCTGGAGCAGGTCGGTCTGTCGTCACCTCGGCGCCGGCAGCTCAGCGGCGGCATCGCCCAACTGCTGACCGCCGTCCGGCCTCCGGACTAGCTGCTTTGGCGTGAGATCTGTCCCTCCACCGGCCACGGCCCGCGGTTCGGTTCAAGACCGGCGCCGCCGGTCCGATGGAAACCTGTGGCCGAGCCTCACCGCCCCCATGGGCAGACCGTTCTACCGGTCGATCGGCGCAGCTCCGTGCAAAATCGGCCGGCGGCCGACACACCGGCGCCACCGGACTCCGATCCGGCACTCACTGACGATCGGGCTCGATACGGCCGATCGGCCCGACGGGAGCGACGGCGCCGTCCGAAACCGGCGGTGTCGGTGGTGGTTCCCACCTACAACGAGGCCGACAACATACCCATTCTCGTCCGTCGGCTTCGCACCGACCTGGCCGATCTCGACTACGAGATCATCATCGTCGACGACGACTCACCCGATCGAACCTGGCAGGTGGCCCAGGACACGGTCGCCGACGACCCTCGGTTCCAGGTCGTCCGGCGGCGCAGCGAGCGAGGCCTGTCATCGGCGGTTCTGACGGGGATGGGCATCGCCGACGGTTCGATTCTGGTCGTCATGGACGCCGACCTTCAACACGACACGGCGACAATTCCCCTGCTCGTGTCGACCATGATGGACAATGATCTCGATATCTGTGTGGCCTCCCGGGAGGCCACCGGCGGTAGCTACGGAAGCTTTGGTCGCCGACGCCGCCTGATGTCCTGGCTTGGCGCCACCGTGGCCCGGCTGGCAATACGGGTCCCCCTGTCCGATCCCATGAGTGGCTTCTTCGCCGTCTCCCGCCACCGGTACCAGACTGTCGAGGACGAGCTCAACCCTCTCGGCTTCAAGATCCTGTTGGAGTTCATGGTTCGTGGACCACGACCCAAGGTGGACGAGGTCGGCTACCGGTTCCGGCAACGGCTCCATGGTGCCACCAAGCTCTCGAGTCGGGTGGCTGTCGACTACCTTCGGGCGGTCGCAGAACTGGCCGTAGGCCGTCACGGTTCGGCCACCGCCCTCGTCTACGGGGTGGTCGTGGCGGTCACCCTCGTGCTCCAGGCGCTGTCATCATGGTTGGCTCATGGGGTGGCCGGCCGCTCGATCGCAACTGGACTCGGTTTGGAACTGGCGGCGCTGGCCGCCTACTGCGGCCACAATACCTTCACCTTTCCCGGCGGTCATCACCACGGCCTCGCTCATCGAGTCGGACTGGCGCGCTTCCACGCCATTGCCTGCTACGGCTGGGTAGTTCACGGCTCGGTGGCCGCCCTGATGGCACCGCCGTCCTCTCTCGGGCCGAACCCGGATGGACCGATAGCCGTACTCCTGCAGAGTTTGGAGCCGACCGTCGAGGCGGCCTACATCATCGGTCTGTTGGCGGGTTCGCTGGCCACCTACAACCTGTACCGGCATCTGGTGTGGGGCTCGGCGGCCGGCGTCAAAGCAGGCGAGCGATGACCGTGGTCAGGAGTTCGTCGATCTGGTCCACGGCCCGACGGTAACCCTTCATTCGACCGCCGTACGGATCCGCGACATCCCACTGACGGGACAGGTAGTCGACCGGTTCACGATCCACGTTGACCGCAGCCACCAGCCGAGCCATGGTGACGGTCTCCCCATCAATCCGCTCGATCACGTTGGCCGCCTTGCGAATTGGGATGATCTTGGGAAAGGCCGAAGGGACCAGTGTGGTGGCCTGGCGGACGTGTTCGCCCTCCATGGTCAACACGAGGTCGGCGGCCCGAACACTGGCGTCGTCCATGCGGTAGCTCCGATGGTGGGAAGCATCGACACCGTAGTCGGCCAGGACAGCCGAAAGCTGATCGGGGACCCGGTGGCCCGGCATCAGAAAGCCGGCCGAGCGGAACACCATCTGAGCCTCTCCGAATCGATGGCGGGCCAGGAGTTCGGCCGTGGGACTTCGACAGATGTTCGCGGTGCAGACGAAGAGCACCCGGGTGCGCTTGTCAGGAGCGCTCAACTGCTCCGTCTGACCAGCACCCCGGCGGTTCGGGCCAGAATGGCCAGATCCTTACCGAACCGGACATCGGCCACATAGGCGATGTCCAGATGGAGGCCGGCGGCAATCCGGTTTCGGGCCCGAAGCGGCGAGACCTGGAAGCTGCCGGTGATACCGGGACGCTCGCGGTGTCGGGGATGCTTCAAGAATCCTTCTTCGCTCGCCACCCTCACCAGCTCGGGCCGGGGACCGACCAGGCTCATGTCGCCCTTCAGCACATTCACCAGTTGGGGAAGTTCATCGAGGCTACGGGCTCGGATGAACCGCCCGAACCGGGTATGGCGGGGGTCATGGTCCGACTTGTGGACCTGCCGACGTTCCCGGCCGACGTAGGGCTGCCGGCGACACCGGCGATCAGGAAGCATCGATCGGAACTTGTAGATCTGGAACGGGACTCCGTCCCTACCCACCCGATGCTGCCGGTAGATGACGCCACCCGGGCCCAGGTTCAAGCGAACGAGTACAGCCAGAGTGAAGAACACGGGGCTGAGTAACAAGAGACTGGTGGCGGCGATGACCACGTCCAGCGCCCGCTTGCCGTAGCGGCTGTATCTGGTTGGGTTACGAAGTAAGACTGTGGGGGCTACGACGATGTCCCGGTGGTCCAGGCGTTCGTCTTTCCTCAGCTTGACTTCTACGTTGGCCACAATCACCTACCCTCTGCGGCGTCCTTCGGAACCTCAGTTGGCAAATCTCGCCTAGCCAGGAACACACCCACAACTCGTCGGCTCAACACCAAGCGTGCTGCGTCATACCCCTACGTCTCTGCCGAAGGTGGAGCGTATACCAAATGAAACATTGAGACATCCATGCTGTGAGAAAAACGACCCGGCCGACCCCGGTCGATCGGATCACCTCCGGCTGGTCAATGTCACATCGTGGCGGGACGGGCCGGCCGCACACGGCCCAAAAGCCCCCAGAACTAGCGGTGTTTGCCGGTCCCATGGCCACCGCTCGACCACGACACCGGGGGGTGCCGTCAGCCGCCCGCATCGCTGATAGGCATTTGTACCCAGACCCCTCCCGATCGGCGGCCGCCGCTTCTCGTCCCGGCCCAAGTCCCTGCCGCCCAACGGCGCTACCGCCCGACCGATCAGCTGCCCTGACCAGTCGCCGACGCAGTAGCCTGAGGCCCCGATGTCCACCGTGTCCATTGCCGTGCTGACGTTCCGGCGACCAGGCGAGGTCACTCGTTGTCTGGAGTCGATCGCCCGTTCATTGACGGTTCCGCTCCCTGCACCGTGGCAGTTGGTCGAAGTCCTGATCATCGACAACGACCCTGATGGATCGGCCCGGGACGTGGTGACGAGGCCGGAGGCAGGCCACGGCCTGCCGCCTGTGCGCTATGTGCACGAGGCTCGGGGCGGAGTGGCGCCGGCCCGCAACCGCGCCCTCGACGAGGCTCGAGGATCCACGCTGGTCTTCATCGACGACGATGAGGTGGCCGATCCCGGGTGGCCTCACGGAATCCTGGAGACCATGGCACAAACCGGGGCGGCCATGGTCGGCGGACCGGTACTCACCCGATTCACGGTGGAGCCTCCGGGCTGGATCACCGACGGCGGGTTCTTCGACCGGGAGGACCGGGCCCATCGCAGCCGACCTCACTGGTTACGATCGGGCAACGTCGCCATCGATCTCGACCAGATTCGATCGGTCGACCTCCGGTTCGATCCAAGATATCGCCACGGTGAGGACGCCGCGTTCTCAATGGAAGGGGCGAAGAATGGTCTCGATCTGCGTTGGTCAGCCCACGGTTCGGTGACCGAATTCGTCGGCCCGGAGCGACTCTCGATGCGCTGGCGGATGCAACGGGAACGGATCTCGCACCGAGCATGGGCCACCACGACCCTGGACCTTCAGCACTCCATCCCGGCCGCGGTCAAGATCCTTGTCCGGGGCGTACAACTACTGCTTCGCGGCGTCATCCGGGTGGTGGGGGGATTGGCCACCGGCCGAACCCACCTGACCGTGGCCGGGCTGAGCGATGGAGCCGCCCTGGTGGGCAGGGTCGAGGCGGTCATCGACCATGTCCGATCACCCCGGGCGAGCTGACCCGAACTCTCGGCCCCCGGTCGGAGCATGGGGTGATCGACGCGATGATTCGGACACCGAACCTGGACCGCCGGTCGACCGTCACGCGCTGATCGGTCAAGCCCACGAATAGCCGATTCGTTGGCGTGCCCCGGTATCACATCCAGTAGGATGTTTCAGATCGGTCACGCCGATGCGGCGAGCGCAGCTACCGTCGCCATGCCGACACCTGACGGACCGGGCGAGTAGCCGAGGACGAGCTAAGGACATCTGACGTCAACCATGATGTACCAAAGCAATCAGTACATTCCCGAGGCTGCACGGCTCGAGGACTACTTGCAGGCCATTCGTCTTCGGAAATGGCTTGTCCTGGCCTTGACCCTGCTCGGCCTCCTCGGGGCATTCCTCTTTGCCACCAGCCGGCAACCCACCTACACGGCGGAGACCACGGTCCTGCTTCGGGGATCGCCGAGCGAATCGCGGATTCCGGGGCAGGACGCTGCTCCAAACCTTGAGCGGGAGCGGGAAATCCTGCTGTCGAACGAGGTTGCGGAACGAGTGCTCGGCGCCCTGTCCATCGACGCCTCTCCGGAGGATCTGCGCACCAATCTCGAGGTCGAGTTCCGGCCCGACTCCGACGTTCTCAACGTCAACTACACGTCGTCGGCCGCCAATTCGGCGGCACTGACCGCGAACACCTTCGCCCAGGAGTACGTGAGCCTGCGCGAGGGTCAGGCAACAGCCTATCTCGGCTCACTCGCCGAGTCATTGACCACCGATATCGAGGAGCTTCAGACCGCGTTGGCCGACAACTCGGCCCGCCTGGCCGAGCTCTGGGATGAACGGGGCGATGTGGTGGCGGCCGATGGCAACCCGGCCGATCTCGATGCCGCCATCGCTGTCGAGACCTCGAGCGCCTCGAGCCTGACCAATCAGCTGCGCAATGCCGAAGCCGAGCTGCGTTCAGTGGAGCAGAAACAGAACTCCCGCCTCCCGGCAGCGGAGATTCTGCGTGGCGCCACAGCCCCGGCCAGCCCCGATGGGATCGGATTGCCGATCCTCATGACCGCCGGTCTGCTGCTGGGGCTCATCGCCGGTGTGGTCGCCGCCTTCCTGCTCGAGCGACTGGACACGACGGCCCGGGACGACGAGGACGTGGCCGCCGCCCTCGGCACCAGCGTCATCGGCGCCGTTCCCACACTCGGCCTCGGCAGTCGGGTCGGTACCGGCAGCCTGATCATGTTGTCCTCCGGCGGCTCGGCCCGCTTCGCCGCGGCGCGCGAGGCCTTCCGCCGGCTCCGCAGCTCGGTTCAGTTCCTCAACTCATCGAGTGGGGTCAGCTCGATCATCGTCACCAGCTCCGCCCCGGCAGAGGGCAAGAGTCTGACCGCTGCCAATCTGGCCATCGCCCTGGCCCAGAACGGTTCCCGTGTGGTCATCGTCAGCGCCGATCTGCGTCGGCCCACCCTGGAGCGGATGTTCGCCATGGAGGCGGCCCGGCACGGGCTGTCGGATTATCTGGCTCACGCCGCCGAGCTCAACGCCGAGAAGGTGCCCGGGATCGACAACCTCTGGCTCATCCGCTCCGGTACCCCGCCCGACAATCCGGGTGAGCTGCTCAGCTCCGACCGGTTCGAGCAGATGATCAAGGAGTTGGAGCGGGAGAACGTGGAGTACATCGTGATCGACACCCCACCGGTACTGAGCACCGCCGACGCCCTGTCGGCGGCCCGCTTCGTGGACGGTGTGATCGTGGTCGTCGACACCGAACGGACGGAGACCGCCGATCTGCTCCAGGTCAAGACCGACCTTGAGCGCAGCGGTTCGAAGCTGCTTGGTGCGGTCATGAACCGCCAACGCTTCGAACGGGGCGGTCTCTTCCGGCGGGATCGCTACGCCTACCACCAGGCGACCGGCTGACGGTAGCGATGACAGCCGGTGTGACCATGGCCAAAAGCTCGGTTCGGTATTCGACCACCCGGACGGCGGTGGCCCGACCCGGACCGGCTGAGCGGGCCCTGGTGATCCTCACCACCTTCGTGCTACTGCATCCGCTGCCCATCGCCTGGTTCCAGACCAAGACCCAGTTCGTCGAGCAGGAAGGCAACTTCACCTTGCTCGCAGTCCAGCTGATGCTGATGCTGATGGCGGTGGCCCGAGTCGTCGGCGATCTGGACTGGTGGTTGCTGGCCTACCGGCTCGATCAGACCTTGTTCGCCTTTGTCGGTCTGGCCTTCGCCTCGTATTTCTGGTCGGCCGATCCGGGGGCAACCTTGCGCCAGGCCATCATGTTTGGTGCCGTCACGTTGTACGGCGTGTATCTGGTGCTTCGCTTTCCCCTGGTCGAGATTCTGCAGTTGTTTGCGGTCATGTTCGTCATCAGTGCGATGGTCAACCTGGCGTTCGTGATCGCCATGCCGATCTACGCAATCGACAACGGACTGTGGGACGGCGTCTTCTTCCAGAAGAACGCCCTGGGGTTCTCGGCCCTGATCGGTGTACCGACCCTGATCGTCGCCGGTCGAACCAACGCCCGGGCGAGATTCGTTTTCTACGGGACCGTCCCCGTGTTGTTCGTCCTGCTGCTGGGCTCACAGTCGAAGACCATGCTCGTGGCCACCTTGGCCTCGGTGCTGTTGTTGTTCATCTTCCGTCTCTTTCGGGGCCGCCGCACCCTTCGAGGGGCGGTACTGCTGAGCCTGGCCGCCATGTCGGTCTTCACCGCCGCCGTGGCCACCGCCAACATCGTCGTGCTGGCCGAATGGCTGGACAAGGACATCACCCTCACCGGGCGCATTCCGCTGTGGGAGAGCCTGATTCCACTCATTGTCGAGCGGCCCCTTACCGGCTGGGGCTACCGGGCCACCTTCGGTGACTATTTCAGCCCGGTGCACGAGGTGCTGGTCCAGGCCGACTGGAAACCGACTCACGCCCATAATGCTGTCCTGCAGATCTGGCTCGAGATGGGCGTTTTCGGTGTGATGCTGTTCGTGATCACCTTCGTTCGAGCCGTGGCCCGCGGCCTTCAGGTGGTAAACATCGTTCCCGGCATAGTCGGATTGTGGCCGCTCATGTTCCTGTCATCCACCTTGTTGATCTCCATCACCGAGTCCGGTATCAGCTATTCCCGGCCCGGCTGGCTCCTGTACGTCGTCGCCGTGCTGAGTGTGGCCCACGTGGTCCGAACGCCCCGCTCGGCACCGGCAGGCGGGACCGACGGCGACCGTGGATTCCGCGTCGGGGCCATGGCCGGAACCGACGGCGATATCAGCATTGTCCCGGCGTCGACGGTCACCGGCCCGGCCGGCCGGGGTGATACACCCGATCTCGGCGATCTACTGGATGCTCAACCACCCTCGTAGGCACCCACGGTCCCCCGGCCTGCCTCCCGCGAACGCCCCACCATGTCGTATGTCAGCGACGGTTCCACCGCCAACGCCATACCGACCGCCGGGCTCGTGGGCTGAGGTCTGAAGTCGGCGGTTGCCGTTTCGGTGGTCGGATTGACGAGCCGCGGATCGTCGGACGTGACACGATCGCTGTCGGAATGGTCTCCGTTGTCGGCGCCGACGATGAGGTTGCCGCCGGACGTGACGTTGTAGGCGTCGAACACCCTCAGTCCCGGCGCATCGGGCCGAGGCCAGACCAGGTTGTTCACGAAGCGAACACCGTCGGCATGGCCGGCCGCCAGTTCGACCGGCCCGCCGTCGAGTTCCGCCGTCCGCCCGTTGTGGTAGGTGGTGTTGTGAACCACATCGACATTGCTGGACTTGAACACCATGATGGCCCGGCCCCCGTTGTCGAAGATGACGTTGTTGGCCACGAGAACTCGCCCCGGATAGCCGGTCTGTCTCGTTTCATCGATGATGATGCCGTTGCCGTCGGTGATGACCTCGAAGTTGCGCCACCGTGACCGAACCCGGTTCTCGTTTCGATAGATGCGGTTTCCGATTATCCGGTCGTGATAGCCGTCGACGTCGGGACCCTGGTCGTGAGCCACCGAACGCCACAGGGAGATCCCGCTGCCCTGCACCGTGCTCCAGAACGAGTTCTCGAAGATCTCGTTGTTCATGATGGTCAGCTTCGTACTCTCGACCGATGACACGCCGCTGACCGGCATGGATGAGATCTCGTTGTCAACGATCCGTACATCGTGGGATCCCCGGACCAGGATTCCGGCGCCCCAGGGGTCGGCGCCCTCGTCGAAGCCTCCGCCACGAATGGTGAGCCCCTCGATCTCGACGTAGTCGGCCTGGATCTCCAGGCCATTTCCCTGGGAGGCGACGATCACCGGTGTATGGCCGGGGACGTTGGCCACTCGGACCCAGGCATCGGGCCGGCCGCCGGCGGCCACGAGATAGTGATGGTCGCCGGGCGCAGCCGCCTCGGTGTAGGTGCCGTCCATGACGTGAACCGTCTCACCCGGCTGCACTCGATTCAATGCATCTTGCAGCGAGCGGACCGGCGTTTGCAGACTCAACCCGTCGTGGTCGGCGGATCCCAGCGTAGAGCTCACGAAGATGCCGTCGGGCAGAGCCGCCTCGGACGACGCCATGGCCTCCCGGGCTCGAAGCAGCGAGGTGGGAGGCAATACCCGCAGCAGTTCGCGGTCCGAGGCCATCACATCGATGGTCTGTGTCGGCCCGACGGCGGGATCGGGATTTGCCAGGGCGAAAGCCATGACCAGCACCACGGCTGCCGCCACGGTGAGGACGACCTTGACGGCCCGGCTTGTGGTGAGGAATGTGACCACGCAACAATCGGTGGGTCGAAGGGGCTAGGCGCGTTCGGCGCCTACGGACTATACGGAGGATACTGCCCTTCAGCCCTGGAACGTGCCGATCCCGGTTTCGCCCGACTCCGGATCACCGACGTCCTCCCGCATCGCCCAGTACCAGACCAGCAGGCAGAGGAAAACGAGCAACGCCATCTCACTGACGAACGTCGTGGCAACGGCGGTGCGCCAGCCGCCGTTTGGCAGGAAGATCAGATTGAGAATCAGGTTGAGCAAGGCGGTGGCCAGCGTGGCGCTGAATCGTGACCATTGACGATCGGAGGCGCTCAAGGTGTTACCCACCATGTACTGCATCGAGCGTAAGGCGGGCAGGAACGACAGCAGCCGGATGACATCAGGCGCATCCTGCCATTTCTGGCCCAGAATCCAGGGAACAACAGGGGCGACCAACCAGAAGACAACGGCGGCCCCGAAACCAAGCAGCATGCCGGAGGGGGCGAGCCGAAGGGAGACGCGCAGGGCAGAGCGTACACCGTACTTCCCGGCGGCGTAGAGCTCCGAGTCGTGAGCCCGAAGCAGCATCCGGATGGGCACGTAGGCGAACTGGATGGCCCGTCCACCCAGGGTGTAGAGACCGGCATCATAATTGTGGTCGAATCGCAGGAGAAGGAATCGGTCGGCGGCGTCGACCAGGTTTTCCGACGCCCCGTTGACCGAGAACGGCAGACCGGGCCGGACGTCGGCTGCGGCATCTCGGCGGAAACCGGGTAGCACGCCGTACAGCCGCTGGATGATGACCAGGCCCAGCAGCCCGGCGGCCCCGAAACTGATCAGGTTCGCCCACGCCCAGTTCACCAGCTCGGCGCCGCCGAACACCGCAAACCAGGCCAGCGCCGCCACTCGCGACAGGAACGTGGCGAATCGAAGCACGGCGGCGTTTCGGAGATGGCCCAGACCGATGGGCAGGTAGACAGCGAGTTCACTCAGCCAGAAGGCCATCACCCCGCCGGCGACGAGAAGGGTGTACACAGTCCAGTCGACCTGGGGAAGCAGCACCGGATGGAGCGAGATCAACACCAGAACCGCCAGGCTGGGCCCGATGGTTCCTAGGGTGATTGCCCGCTGCCAGGCCCAGCGGAGGTCCTCGCCCCGGGCCGCCCGCCGCAGCAGCAGGATATGGCTGCCCATGTTCGACAGATTCAGCGCCGGTACCGCTGCCGCCGTGACACCACCCATGATTCCGTAGTCGGTCGTATCCAGCAGGCCGGGGAGGACAAGGAAGGCAACAACCGAACTCAACAGCTGGAGTAGCTCGACCACGGCCGCCCATCGTGTGCGACGACCCAGCAGATCGGCCGCCATCTTTGCCAGTCGTCCGTTCGACTGCTCATCCGAGGCGCCGTCGGTCCCCCCCGGCAGCCCGGTCGGCTCGGAGGTCGAGGCCAGGTCGTCGCTCATCGACGCGCCCGCAGGGCCAGCGCCGACTCCATGCCGTCGGCGAAGTTGCTGACCATGGCATCCAACGTGTAGAACTCGGCCGCACGGCGACAGCCGGCCCGGAGTTCGGACAGTCGTTTCTCATCGCCCAGGAGATCGACCACCTCGTCGGCGTAGCGTTCAGCATCGATATTGGATGGGAGCGTCAGCGAGTTGTCGTCGGTCAGATAGCCGACCTCATGGCTGTGATACGCGAGATCGGCGATCACCAGCGGAGTCTGTGTGGCGAAGGAATCAATGACATGAAGCCCGACCAGGCCAGGGTGGATGGTCACGTCGGCCAGGCGGCCCAGCGCTGCCTTGTCCGCTCCGAAGCGGGGACCGAGCACGTGGAGCCAAGGCCGCGATTCGGCACCGTCCCGAAGCACCACGTCATCGTCCCCGGCGCCGAGCACCAGGAAGTGGAAATTTTCGACCCGACCGGCCACTTCGTCGAGGATGTCCAGCAGGAAGGGAACGCGCTTCCACCGGTCGAGAGCGGAGACGATCCAACCCACGGTGGCGCCGGAGGCGGTCAACTCGGCCACCAGCTCCACGATCTCGGGTGACATCGGATCCGACGGTTCGTCGATGTCGGAGGTGTCGAGCGAGTTCTGGACCACGGTGATCCGCTCCGGTCGAACCCCGATCGACTGGAAGACCTGGCGCGATCGTTCGGTATAGGCGAAGACCCAGTCGGCCCACTTGGTGACGGTGGACTTGATCCGCTCCGCCGGACCGTTCACCTCCAGGGGATTGAAGTTGTGGCCATGACCCCAGAGCGCCACCAGCGGGCCTCCCAACCGGGAGACCACGAACATGGCATAGTTCAGCACCAGTCCCGTCTCCTGCTGCAGCACCACCAGATCGGCCTCCCGAAGCCGGCCGAGGACAGGCTGGAGGGTCAGTTCCAAACCCCGCATGGTCCATATCCGGTTCGGGACGAACTCGGCCCAATCGATCACCCTGCTGTCCTTCCGGCCCCGGCGACTGGCCGGCGGGTCGCCATGAACAAGGCGCATCTCGATGCCTCGGTGATCGAGTTCGTGGCGCAGCCGACGATAGAACTCCTGGCGGTATTGGGGGACCCATTCCATGGCGAAGATCACGGTCGGACGCCCGACCTGACGCCGGCCCTCGTCGTTCATGACCCCGCGGACAACGGGCGGCTACCGGCAATGAAGGCGAAGTGGCGACCGAGGCCATCGTCCGTCGACACCGCCGGCCGCCAGCCGATCGACTTGAGCTTCTGGTTGCTGAAGCGATTGCCGCCCCAAGTAGCCCGGAAGTAGTGAGGGTCGATCACCTCCGGGAGCTGCCCCTTGGAGTAGTCGTGATACCACGACACGGCCCGAGCCAGTCCTCGGCCCAGAGGCTTCGGGATTTTGAGCACCTTCAGTGGCTCGGCCTCCCGCCGGTATCGCCGAACGAAGTCATTGGCCGTGACCAGATCGTCATCGAGAATGTTGTATGTTTCGCCCGCAGTGCTCGGGTGCTCACCGACCAGGACGATGGCATCGGCACAGTTGTCGATGTAGGCCAGGGGTAGCGTATTGTCTCCCCCGAAGGCAACGAGAAGGGAGCCCTGCTTGATCCCCACCCGCCGCGACACCGCTCCCCCACCCGGCCCGTAGACGACACCGGGCCGGACCACGACAAGATCAATGCCCAAGTCGCCGCAGGCATCACGAACCAGCTTCTCCTGGCGAAGCTTGGCCAGCGCGTAGTCGTCGGCCCGGGCCGGATCGGACTCGATCGGAGTCGACTCGTCGACCACGGCGCCGGCGTCGAGGTCGGCGACACCGTAGACGGCGAACGAGCTGCAATGAACGAATCGACCAAGGCCGGACGAGGGCGTGTCGCCGTTCGAACCACGCGAACCTGAACGACGCCTCACAGCCTGCAGCAGGTTGTCGGTGGCGACGACGGTGGCAATCCAGACGTCGGCCATTGCTCCTCCACCCATGCCGGCAGCGAAGTGGTAGACGGTGTCAACACCGGTCACGGCGCGATCGCAGTCATCGGAGCGGTTCAAGGTTCCTCGAAGCACCGAGACCCGACCGCCGTCGATCAGATCATCGATTCGGCTCGTCGACGAGCCAGGCCGAACCAGGGCCCGTATGGGCCGATCGGTCCGCTCGCTCAGACGGCGGGTGACGGCGGAGCCGACGAACCCATTGGCGCCGGTGACGAGAATCATGGTTCGGTCCTTTGCACCGCAGCCCGAGCGGGAGCCCCCTTGGCGAGGGAATCCGAGATCTGACGCCAGATGTCGTCCTGGACGCGACTCATACGTAGGAGCTCGTGCAACGGGATCGGAGGTTCGGTGCCGTCGAGAACGGATTGGTGGAACTCATCGATGAGGCGGCGAAGCCCGGTGAAATGGTGGAACTCCGAGCGACCGAACTGCAGCACGTTCCGACCCAACTGTCGGGCTGCCCCCGCCATCTTCACCCCTACCGGAATGAGCCGACCCAGGGCCGTCGGCACCGATACGTCAGGGCTGATCTCGACGAAGCGATGGGTGATGTCGGCCGTGGCCGTGCCCCTGGTGCCATAGACCTTGACCCACTGCACGACCGGCTTCACCGCCGAGGTGAAGGTGGCGTACGCCGTGATACCGCTCGGGTCTTCGAGATAGAGCCGGAGTTCGTCCGGCATGTGGTCACGGCGATCGCCGTAGCCCCGTGGGCTTCGGCGGAAGGCGCGAGCTTCGACGGTCACGTCGGGCGAGGGCAGGAACTCGAGGACCTTGTTGAGCAGGTGGTCGATGTTGTTGTGGAACAACTTGCCAGGCAGATCGTGCACCCAGTTGTCAGGACTGGACATGATGGCCTTGCCGTACGTCCCGGCCAGGCTGTAGCCATACCAACTTTCGACGTGGACGATGTCGCCGAGGCGCCCCGCGGTCACCAGTTCCCGAAGGTCGATGGCCACCGAGTCAAGCCAGTAGGAATGGCCGACGGTCAGCAGCCGCCCGGTTTCCTCGGCCACCGAGATCAGATGTCGTGTCTGCTCCTCATCGAGAGCCAATGGCTTCTCCACCAGCACATGGCAGCCGGCCCTCATGGACTGGACCGCGAGCTCGACGTGGGCCTGAGGCGGCGTGGTTATGTGGACGACATCGGGCCGGCTTTCAGCCAACATGGCCGCCATGTCGTCATAGTGATTGGGGATGGCGAAACGGACGGCAAGCTGCTCGGCCATCAGGCTCGAGCGATCACAGCAGGCGATCAGCCGGGCCCGTTCGGAGAACCGAACGGCTTCGGCATGATCGTCGGCCACCTTTCCGCAGCCGACGATGGCGATCCTCAACGGCTTCATATCGCTCCCGGTCCTTTCGCCCAACCCGACCACAACCAATCTAATGGCAATCCCGAGGTCGATCGCCCCGGCCTAATTCACCGGGGGGCGGTGGTGATCAAGTCGCCGAAGCATCTCCGCCGCCACACGTCGGACAACCCTACAGGGTAGTCCATGCTGGTTGCGCCTCTTTCCGGTCCCCGGTCGCCGCCCGGCCGTCGGGGCCCGATCGGATCGCCGAGAATCGTTGTTGCCCGATGGCGGCAGCCGCATGGCGAATGACCGGTGAGCAGATCTTCCTAGTCCGGCGACGTTGCCCCGGTCAAGCCAACCGTCATGCTAGAAAGGTTGCCAAGTGGAGCGGGAACCGGGAGATCACACACCGTTGGCTGGACACACAAGGGTACGCAGGCTTCCACCTTCTTCGACAATCCAACAGCTGTTGGATCTGTTTGTCGTTTCGCTGGGCTGGCTCCTCGCGCTTGTGGTCGCCAACATCACCATCCAGGATGTCCGTTCCGACCAGCGCTCTGTGGCCCTGGCCGTGATCGCCACGGTGATGACCCTGGCAATCATGCAGCGACGGGGTTTGTACGAGGGTCGGCCCACGCTGCCCCGCACCGAGGAGATCTCACGGGTCTTCGTCGCCGTCGTGGGAGGAGCCGCCAGCATCGCTGTGGCCGCCGCTTTTCTTGACTGGCACATCGGGGCCTGGGAGATCGTCACCGGGGGGATCGGTGTTTTCGCCGCTCGGACCCTGATCCGGGGAGTGGTACGGGCGCTGGGCACCGAACTGCCCAGAACGAACCGGCCGACCAGGGTCGTCGTGGTGGGTACCGGTCACGAAGCGAAGGAACTGGTTCAACTCATCGATGACCATCCCGAAGCACGATTCGAGCTGGCCGGAGTGGTCGGCAACCTCGGTGTGGCCGAACGCAGCGGTCTGGCCGACCACTGGATCGGGCCCACCGGCCGGTTGATCGAGCTGATGCACCAGCATCAGGTCCACGGCGCGGTTGTCACCTCGACCGGGTTCCGGGGCGAGCAGTTCCGCAACATCACCCGGGAGCTGTTCGGCTCAGGCTACGACGTCCACCTCACCACCGGGGTGAGCCGGATGTGGGAGGGCCGCTTCGATGTCCGATCCCTGTCCCATGAACCACTGATCATCGTGGGTAAGAATCCCACCCGCCGCTGGCAGCTATGGGCCAAACGGGTCATGGACCTTGTCGGAGCCACTATCGCCCTTATCCTGGCGTCGCCCCTCATGGCCCTCACCGCACTGGCCATATTGCTGGAGGACAAGGGTCCGGTGACCTACAGTTCTCGCCGCGCCGGGCGCAGCGGTGACTATTTCGCCATGCACAAGTTTCGGTCCATGGTCACCAACGCCGATGAACTCAAGGCCGAGATAACCCAGCAGAACGAACGGACCGGACCCCTGTTCAAGGTCTCCAACGATCCCCGTATCACCAGGGTGGGCAGACTTATCCGGGAGACATCGATAGACGAACTCCCCCAGCTGTTCAATGTGATCAAGGGCGACATGAGCCTGGTCGGACCCAGGCCCGCCCTACCGGAAGAGGAGGCGGTCTTCGACGAGGAACTGCGGGAGCGGTCCAAGGTTCGGCCCGGTATCACCGGACTGTGGCAGGTCGAGGCCCGCTCCAACGCAGCGTTCAATGCCTACCGCCGTCTCGATCTGCACTATGTCGAGAACTGGAATCTGGGCCTCGATCTACGCATCCTGCTGGCTACGGCCGAGCAGATCATCGTGACCATCGCCCTGATGCCGATGCGACTGATCCGACGGCGGGCCGCCGATCGTACCGACGGCATCGTCGGTTCACCGGCGACCAACGACGACCTGTCGACCACGACCGATTCCGTCGATGCCGGCCTCGGGTCGCTCGACGATGTCGTCATCGATCTCCGGCGCCGCAACCGTGAGCGCATGGCCCTCCTGGCCTCGGTCCAGGAGCAGGCGGGGGCGGGCGGCGATCAGCCGACCCCCGATACCCCGCGTCGCGACACCGCCCCCCAGAACCAGTAGGGGCCCGACCGGACAACCGGTCGTGGCCGACCGGTGTTCCAGGGCACACGTGCTCGGATGCCATGCTCGGTTGTCGGGCCGGCGCGAAAACCGGTTGGCGGTGATGGCCTGGGCTACCAGATCTTCCAGGGAGCCTCGTTCTCGGCCCACAGGCGATTGAGAGCGGAGTACTCCCGAAACGTGTCCATACCCATCCAGAAGTCGGTGTGGGGGAACAAGCCGAGCTTGCCCTTATGGGTGACATTCTGAATGGGAGCCTGCTCGAAGAAGTGGTCCGGCTCATCGTCGGGAACGAAGTTGAGGAACTCCCGACGGAAGGCGAAGAAGCCTCCCGATACCCAACCCTCGGCCGGTGGCTTCTCGGCAAAACTGTTGACCATACAGTCGTCGTCGACAAGCAGCTCGCCGTAGCGGGATGTGGGGTGCACGCCGGTCACGGTGCCGGTCAGGTCCGATTCGTGCAATGTGGCCAGTTGACGCGACACGTCGACGTTGCCCAGGCCGTCGCCGTAGGTGAGCATGAAGTACTCGTGATCGATCAGCGACTTCACCGCCGCCAGCCGACCTCCGGTGCCGGCGTCGATTCCGGTGTCGATGAGGGCCACTTCCCAGTCGTCCAGTGACTCCCGCTCCAGGTACTCGGTGGCACCACCGCCCACGTTGACGCGAATGTCGGACATCATCTCCTCATACCGCATGAAGTAGTGCTTGATGTCCCACGCCTTGTAGCCCAGACACAGAATGAAACGCCGGAAACCGTGGGCGCCGTACAGCTTCATGATGTGCCAGAGAATCGGTTGCGGGCCGATGTTGATCATCGGTTTCGGCAGTTTTTCCGACGCCTCGCGAATCCGTGTTCCCTGGCCACCACAAAGGATGACGACGGGGACGTCGGTCGGATTGGGGTACACGCCGTCTTGCCCTACTCCATCAGAATGCTGCTGCATCGAGATGCTCCCTTACGCCCCTTGTCCACGTCTACCTACAGCCGTTACTTTCATCCTTCGGACCCGCCGGGGCGATCAAGGGCGGGCTCAGGCCGGTAGACAGCCTACAACGGTCCAGAATCCCTTGGTTGCCCGATCATTCAACAATGCGGCAAGGTTCAGGAACGTTCGGCCGCAGGCCGAACTCCCGGCGGCGGGCGCCGTTCCGCCGCACCTAGACCGGTCCACTGGGGGGAGCCGGTGTTCCACCGCCCGATCGTGACGGCACGGGACCTTCAAGGGCCGTAGCGTCGGCCTCAGGATGCGATCGGGGGGACCCATTTCCGACCGAGGTCAGATCGACCGGGGATTGAGGCGGCGCCCAATCGACCCCGCTCGGGCCACCGATTGCCCCGTCGGCGCCGACGATCTCGCCCTTGGCCGGACGGCGAGCGGGCGACGTGACCACCGGCAACAGCTTGTCCCTCACGTTGTCGAGCTGGCGGGACAAGTCGCTCAGGGCGTCGGACTTCTGGCGGGCCAACGGTACGGCCAGAACGACGGCGTCGGCCATGGCCGTCAGCTGGAGTGTGGAGGCCAGATCGAGGGCAGGACCACCGTCGACCACCACGATCTGCGCTTTTCGCCGGGCCGCTTCCAGCACTGAGGCCACGGTGTCCCTGCGCAACGAGGCCGCGCCCCGACTCGATCCCAGACCGAGGACACTGACCTCGGGGTCCATGGTGCGGGTGAAGACCGAACGCCCCCGCTGGTCGATCAACGCACCGTCGTTGAGCACCACGGCGGGCACACCACCGTCCTGGCTGGCATTGAAGATGGCGGTGATGCGGGGATCGCGCACATCGGCGTCGATGACCACGACCGAAGAACCACCACCGGCGAATCGTTCAGCCATGGCCAGAGCCAACGTCGTGGTCCCGGCGTTGCGCTGGGCACCGACGACGGCAACCGTAAGGGGCTCGTTGATGCGGGCTTTGGCCTCGGCCCGCACGCAGAGCTGGTCGATGACCGGAATCGCAGTCCTCGGCAGGGCTTGGAAGGCGGCAAGCGGTTGACGGGCCAAAGACCGATAGTGCGGCAACTCAGATACCACCGGCGCACCCAGGATCTCCGATGCGGTATCGGCGTCGAGCACCTTGGTCGAGAACCGGGCCCAGGCCATGGCGGCCAGGACACCCAACATGGCACCGGCAAACAGCCCACCGGCCAGCACGAACTGCCCGCCGACCGGGACCGGCTCTGTGGGCAGGGTTGCCTGCTGGATTACCCTGGTGTTGACCCGCAGCCGCGAATCGGACACCAACTGATTGCGCTGGGCGATCAGCTGTGACACCTCGGCCTGGATGACGTTCCGCTCGGTGACCAAGGTGGGCTCCACCGAGTCGGGAGGGGGCAGCGGGGGCGGTGTGCGATTGTCCAGCAGCTCCAGGTAGGGCTCCATGGCCTCCTGGATGGCATCGTTGAGATTGGTCAGCTGCGTTCGGAGATTGTTGATTTCCTCCTCGAGACGCTGCAGCTCACCGGTGTCGCTGCGGTCGGTGTCGAGGGTGCTCATGTAGGCCTCGACATAGCTCTGGGCGATGGACCGGGCCTGATCGGGATCGGTGGCCACGGCCGAGATTTCGACGACATCGGTGTCGGGGTCCTGTTCGATGGTGACCGCCTGACGGACCGCCGTGATCGACAACCCGTTGGCCAAGGCAACCTCATTGACCAAAGAGGCGCTCTCGAGCACGCTGAGCTGGCTGATCACGTACCGGTCGGGGTCGCTTGACAGGTAGGTGACGTTCCCCTGTGTCGGTTGCACGATGTTGAGTTTGGCCACCGAACGATACTCGTTGCTGACCGGCGGATCGCTCAGCAACCCGGGCAAGGATCCCAACAGGGCAAACAAGGCCACCAACCACAGTCGCCGCCGCAACGCAGACAGTACGAATGACAGTTCCATATCGAATCCTTCTACGGACCGCCGGCGGCGACAACGGCCGGGCAGTCGATTGGAGAATCTCTTCAGCCTACAGTGCGGTAACCCGGGGTCAGTGGCTTTGACGGAGCAGGCGCTCCTCTACCAGACCTATCACACGACCAGTGGCGATGGAGCCGCGCCGGAGCACGTACGGGATGGATTTCCTATCCACCGCCTGCCCATTGGGTTTGAGTGCCCTGAGTCCTCTTGAACCGTGCGATTCACCCGGAGTACCCCGTCGGCTGAGGATCTGGCTGAACCCCCGCCCATAGAGATAGTGCTGGCGCATCATTGCACCAAGACCTCGCCTGTGCCGGTAGTAGATGACCGCCGACTGACAGTAGCCGAACTCAATACCCCGCTCGAGGAGATCCCAGGACAGCGCGATGTCCTCGCCTCGGATCAGATCGGTATCGAACCCACCGACGGCGTCGAATATCGTCCGCTTGATTCCCATGTTGGCCGACACCAGGAACGGGTGACCGAGGAATGTGGGGAGGGCGCCGGGGGTCGCCGGCGGTCGCCAGTGCTCCTGGCCCGGAACCGCCAGCAGCTCCTCGTCCAGGAACCCACCCACGGCGTCATAGAACTCGAGGGCGGCAACCAGCTGCTCCACCCACTCTGTGTCGGCAATGTCATCGCTGTCACAGAACAGGAGCTTCACACCCGACGACTCCCTGGCCCCGACGTTGCGAGCATGGGAGGCCGAGCGGACATCGGATGAGTCCACAACCAGCGTCGCAGGCAGATCCCGCTCGGCCACGACCCGCTCCAGGCGAGCCCGTTCCGGGTCATCGGAGGTGTTCATGGACAAAACGATCTCCCACGAACCGGCATAGGACTGCTTGCTCAGTGCATCCAGCTGCTGGATCAACTCGTCGTCAACCCGCCCGACGGGCACGACAACCGAGACCGACACGTGTTCATCTCCCGATTCGGGGACCGGATCGCCGGCGTCACCGGCCATGGTGTCAGGCACGGGTATGAGCCTATCGGGACCTCACGAGTCCGCCAGAGTCCCGACGTGTGGCCTTCAGCTCCTGCCAGACGATTCCGACAAAGGCCATGTCCTTGATGAAATAGCGGTGAAAGAGCCGCCGCGGTTCCTGCATGAACCGATGGAACCATTCCATTCCGATGCGCTGAACCCACTCCGGTGCCCTCTTCGTATGGCCCAGGTAGAGCTGGAACGATGCGCCGAGGGCCATCGTCACCGGCCTGGGCCCCAGCTCCGGGGGCCACGTCCTCAGCAATCGGGTTGCCACCCGTGGGTCCCTGGGGTTGCCAATCCCGATCAGCACGAACTCCGGTCGACAACGGCGGGAGAGTTCGATCACTCGGGTCACGATGGAATCGATGGCGCCGGTATCATCGGCGTCGAACATCGGGGGGACGACAAATGACGCCATAGGATGCTGACGCCGCAGTTCATCGGCAACGATCTGGGACGGAGCCACAACCACCACCGGTCTTCGTTGGGCCACCAGGCGGGGCCACAAGTCGGCGAACAGCCCACTGCCCGGCAACCGTGCCTCCAGCCGCCTCCCGATGAGACGGGACGCCCATACCAGGGGCTGCCCGTCGGGCAGACAGTACTGGGCTCGCCGGAAGACATCGGCCTCGGGCGAGTCGGGGTTTCGGTCGAGATGGACCATGATGTCGACGTTGGGAGTCACTAGCATCGGCTCGCGGTCGTCGGCGACAACCGCACCCTCGAGCAGTCGCCGACTCACCTCGGCCACGGAACCACAGGACACGAAATCCAGTCCGAACACGCGAACTCTCGGTAATCGGTCCACTACAGGCTCCGGGCGGGTGAGGTCGATGAGGTGACCATCCGATTGCAGATCGACGTCGTCGCCGTCAATTCCGTCGACCGGGGATGACGATCTCCGGTGTTCGGGAGCCGGCGGCGACCCGGCGGGGTAGGAATCCACTGCGGCATCGGTGTGAGGCCCCGTCGCCGTCGATGTTGGCTTCGTGTCGAAGTCAGCCATTGAGGAACGGGCCCCTCCCCGGAACCTGAGCAGTCCTACCCATGACATCCGGTCGCCGATAGCGAGCAGACAGTTTGACCTCACCGTGAGGCCGTCTCAGGAGCGCCTCGGCCACCCTGTCATGCGGCGCCGGTGTCAGCTCGACACACAAGACCGCCCCCTGTTGCACACCACCATACCGTAGCCGATTCCGTCCAGGGGCTGAACCGTTGATCACCGGCCCTGTGTTGTATTGCCCACGCCCACCACAGCCCTTCGGTCGATCGGTCTAGCAGCGACGGGCGGCGTCGAGCTCCGTCGGCCCACACCTGCTCCGTGCCGCTACCCGTACACTGAGCTGTATCATGCGCGCTCACGACCGACCCCAGACCCGACGGGCACCATTGCGGGTTGCGGTGATGGGAACCGGTGCCATCTCGAAGGAACACTTGACCTACCTGGCGGGTAGGAGTCCGGTGATCCCCGACAGAGGCCTGGTCGAACTGGTCGGGGTTTGTGATCAGTCACCGGCCGCCGCCCACTACGCCGCCGACACCTTCGGAGCCGGTCGAGCCTTCACCGATCTCGCCGACATGCTGGAGTCGGCGAGTCCCGAGGTTGTCCACGTGCTCACTCCCCCGGCCAGCCATGTCGGCCTTGCCACCCAATGCCTGCAGGCCGGCGCCCATGTGGTGTGTGAGAAGCCGATCACCACCAACTCACCCGACCTCGACAAGCTGCTGGAAATAGCCGCCGACCACGGACGCCAGCTCATGGAGAGCCACAACTACCGGTTCAACCATGGATTCCGACAGCTCGAGAACCTGCTGAATTCCGATCGGCTCGGCCCGGTTCGATCCGTCGACATCCGTATCGCCCTGCCGGTCACCGACGCCGATGAGCGGTTCGGGGATCCGAATCTCCCCAGTCCGATCCATCAGCTCCCGGCCGGCGTCATACACGACTTCACCACCCACTTCAGCTACCTGCTGCTTCGCCTGACCGGCGATGTCGTCTTCGATCGAATGGCCACCGCCTGGTCCAATCACGCCGGACTCGCCCATTTCCGCTACGACGACCTCGACGCCCTGCTCATCGGGAACAGCGACCGCGGCCCGATCCACGCTCGGCTCCGGTTCGAGGCCGACAGCGGGCCCGACACGTTCGCCATCACCGTTCGAGGCACCGAAGGGTGGGCCGAGATCGACCTTTTCCAGCCCTATCTACGGGCGGTGTTACCCCGACCCGTCGGCTCCCAGCTCAGCCCAGTGGCCAACCACGTCATCAACGGCTGGCAATTGATGGGGCATGGGATCCGCAACCTGAGCCGCAAGATCATGCAGATCACGCCCTACGAGGGTCTACACCGCATGCTGGACGAGACCTATCAGGCCCTCACAGAGGACCGCCCGGTCCCCGTCACCCCGGCCGAGATGCTGGCGGCGTCACGGCTGGTCGACACCGTGGTGTCCGATCAGTTCAGATTCTGATAGGAACGGATCCTATGGCTTCGAACAACTCCGACGACCTGGATCAACCGGGAGACGGCCGACCGCCGGGCGGTGGCCACTCGCTCAACCTCTACATAAGCGGGGCCACCGGGTTCGTCGGGTGCCATGTCCTGGCCGAGGCCCTGCGTCGGGGCCATACCGTCACCGCCGTGGTTCGCCCCGGCAGTGACTTTCGACTTCCCGACCACATTCCTCACGACAGGTGTCGAACCGTCTCGGTTGATCTGCGTTCCCGAACCGGGCTGGCGGACTCGCTGGCCGGCGTCGACTCGGTCGTGCATTTGGCCGCGGCCAAGGCCGGCGACTTCTACAGCCAGTTCGCCGGCACCGTCACCGCCACCGAGAACCTGCTGGCGGCGATGGACGAGGCCGATGTCAGGCAGTTGATCGGCATCAGCACCTTCTCGGCCTACGACTACCTGAACCTGCCGGCGGGCAGCCTCCTCACCGAGTCCACCGCTGTCGATACCCACCCCGCGCTCCGTGATGAGTACGCGCAGACCAAGCTTCTTCAGGAGGAGCTCTACCGCCAGTGGGGCGGACGCAGCGGCAACAGGCTCGTGGTGCTACGGCCGGGAATGGTTTACGGCCCCGACAATCTGTGGCATGCCCTCCTGGGAGCCGACTTCGGTCCCCGCTTCCTCCGAATCGGGTCCAAGGCCACCCTGCCCCTGACCTATGTCGACAATTGCGCTCAGGCCATCATCCTGGCGGCGGAGCGACTCGATGCCGAACCGGACCTGGTCGACGGCGAGACCATCAACATCGTCGACGATGATCTTCCCACCCAGAGTGAGTACGCCGAACTCGTATCGGCGCGCACCGAGACCCCACCCACGGTTCCGGTGCCATGGCCACTGTTGGACGTGACCAGCCGCCTGCTGAAAGCCGGCAATCAACGGTTGCTGCACGGTCGGGCCAAGTTTCCGGGGATCGCGGTGCCTGATCGGCTTCACGCTCGGTTCAAGCCTCTTCGCTATTCGAACGCCAAAGCAAAGCGGCTGCTTGGATGGCAGCCCGCCTATTCCACCGTGGAGGCCGTTGAACGTTCGGTGGCGAGCATGGAGCGACGTTTCTTCCCCCTCGACGAGTTGACACCGGCGACGACCGGCAGAAGTGATCGCCCATGAAGATCGGGTATCTCACCGGTGAATTCCCCCGCGCCACCGATGTCTGGATCCAGCGGGAGGTTGCCGGCCTCCGATCCGATGGTTTCGACGTCCAGACCTTCGCCGTTCGCCGAACCGACGCAACACATATGGTCGGCCCGGAGCAACAGGCGGCCCGGGACGAGACCGTCTACCTCCTCGAGCAGGCCCGGTCACCGCGCTTGGTGCTGGCCCACCTCAGGCTGTTTCTGCGATCACCGGCCCGGTACGTCGAAGGCATCAAGCTGGCTGCGGCCACCCGCCGTCTCGGACTCCGGGGCAGCCTCTATCAGGCCGTTTACTTCATCGAAGCCGGCCTGCTGGCCGATCTGCTGCGGCGGCGAAAGATCGATCATCTCCACAACCACTTCGGTGATTCGAGCTGCACCGTGGCCATGCTCGGCTCTCATCTGAGCGGCGTCCCCTACAGTTTCACACTCCACGGCTCCGCCATCTTTTTCGAAGCCCACACCTGGCGCCTCGACGAGAAGCTGGCCCGGGCCCGTTTTGTCAGTTGCGTCAGCAACTTCTGCCGGGCTCAGGCTGCCATCTTCGCTCCCGACCATGTGGATCGGTTCCATGTCATCCACTGTGGTATCGAGCCGAAGCGGCTGAGAAGAAAAGAGCACGCCGGTACCGGGATCCACATGATTTTCGTCGGTCGAATCATCCGAGCCAAGGGCATCGAGGTCCTTCTGGAGACGATGGAGCGGCTTCGCACCGACCATCCCGAGTTGTCCCTGACCATCGTCGGCGACGGTCCCGATCGGGAGCGACTGGAGAAGGCCGTGGCCGACCGGGGGCTCGGTCAGGCCGTACAATTCGTGGGATCCCAGTCACGGGACGAGGTGGCCCACAGTCTGACGGCGGCCGACATCTTCGTGCTCCCCAGCTTCGCCGAGGGTGTTCCCGTCGTGCTCATGGAGGCCATGGGAGCCGAACTGCCCGTGATCGCCACCTATGTGGGCGGGATGACGGAACTCGTCGACGACGAGGTCAACGGACTGCTCGTCCCACCGTTCGACACCGAGCAGCTGACCAAGGCGGTACGGCGGTTGGTCGAGAACCCTGAGCTGCGCCGGCGCCTGGGACGAGCCGGTCGACTCACGGTACTGGAGCATTTCACCTCGGAGGTCGAGGCGGCGAGGCTTGGCCGCCTGTTCCGCCGAAGCGCTCGAGGTTTGGCCTCGGCCACTCGCCCCGAACTCACTGCATTGGACTGAGGCGGTCGCCCTCAGCCACCGCCGTGGTCGCCCCGGGTGGCGTGAAGGGTGGCGAAGACCCGAAGCGCCTCGGCATGGCTCTGATGGAGGGTGAACTCGTTGAAGAACGGCATTGAGTTCAGATCGTACCACTGCCACAGATACGGCAGTTCGTCGGGATCGGGACGGGCCCCGGCCGGGCGGAGGAAGTACTCCACGGCCCAGTCGTCGTCGGGCCCCCAGCCAAGGTCGTGAAAGCCGTAGACCGGGGTCCCGGGCCAGAGAGGTATTCCACCGTTGAGATTGTCGATGATGACGGGATGTCGGACCGGGTTGTGACCGATGCCGGTGAGAAAGACCTGACCGAGTGGGTTGGCACCGAGGCCGACCGACGCCGATCGAAGCACAGCCCGGCGGTAGCGTTCGTCCCCCGACAACTGATAGGCCTTGAGCAGACCGGCCCCCTTGGGTGCGCCGCCCGCTCCGAGCCCCCAGATCAGGGGGACATCAGGGTGCTCGGTGGTCCAACCGTAGGCGTGTTCGTGGGCCGCCTCCAGTAGCTCGTCGGCCGAGGCCAGGAAACGGCCCCGCAGCTCGGCGACAACTGCGGTGTCGGGCTCGAACCTCGGGGAATCTCCGGATCTCTCGCCGTCGATCTCCGCGTCGCCAGGGGGGAGAGATTCCCTTCCGGCCGCCTCCAAGTACAGCCAGGCGGCGTCACACACGGTGTGGACGTGACAGGACATGGCGGTATCGGCCCCCGGCTCCAGATAGTCGGCGGTTTCGATGAACAACCGATGCCAGCGTTCCTCGCCAGTGGCCAGGAGCAGAGCGGCAGCCGCGACATTGCGCTGCGGTTCGGCCTCTCCCGAAGGGTCGGTCCCGGCGCCCTCAGCGGCCTTGGACTCGGCCCACTCCATGGCGGCTCTCGCCGATTGCAGGTAGTCATCGGCCCGTCCTCGGTCGTATGGGCCGAGGGTGTGGGCCACCTCAGCCGCCACCGAAGCGTAGAGATAACTGGACCAACGGTCGGGCTCGTAGGCATACACGGCAAGATCGTCGGTCCATGACGTGGCGCCGTACATCGGGTGCTCCGATGCCTCGATACCACCCCGGATGGCGCCATCCGACCGTTGCATGCGCCGATACAGGTCGAGGGACCACAATCCCTCATCGAGGACGTCAGGGACACCGTCATCGGATTCCGGGATGTTGAGACGCCAGGAGGCCACGGTGGCCGGGTAGCGCCGAACAAGATCGGCCACCGTCCGGGTGTAGTAAAGGTGGTCGATCCGGCGATCCCAGTCACCGGCGTCGAAGTGCCCTCCCCACGCGTCGTCCACCAACTCCCCGGTTCCCCCGGCGGCCAGATCGTCGAAGTCCGACCCAGGATTGGCCCGGGCCATGGCCATGGTGTGGGCACTGGCCTCGACCGTCTCGCCGTCATCCGGATGGTAGCCCCGGGGCCGGTTCACGGCGGTGAAGGGCGGACCCAGCTCCAGGCCACTGCGCTGATGGTAGGCGGCCCGGGCAACGGTCACCGCTGCCCGCCTCCACACGTCCTCGCCGATATCGAACGGTAGGGAGCAGCCCAGCGCCGACACACAGACCTGGAAGCGCCCGGTTTCGTCAACCGAGGAGAAGTCGAGCTCGATCGGCGGCGGGATCTCATCGGGGATGGCCGCCGACACCGCAGCGGACGAGATCGTGGTGGCGGGAACCGGGGCGGTGTAGACCGCAGGCCCCGAATCACCGACCCGCCGCACCTCGAACCGAATCGGCTCCTGCTGGGGGTCCGCTGGGCCTGAGGACGACAACCAGTCCAGGTCGCCGACACCGTCGAGCCATCGGTCAAGGTAGGCCGACTTGGGCCGGTCGCCGGGAGCGTACCCGAGCTGGTTGAGACGTATCGACGGGCTGACCGTCGATTGTTCATCAAGAGAGAATCGAATCGACCGTGATGCCGAACCCCCGACCCGGCCGATGTCCGAGCCGTCGACCGCCACCGCGTCCGACGGCGGCTCGACGGTATAGCTGTGGCCCGTCGACAGTGGTTCCGGCACCTCCAGCACGACGTCGTGGACGCGGGTCCAGAACGACTCCTGATCCGAATCGAGACCGCCACCGGCGGGGCGGGTGAAAACGTGAACCTCCCCAACCGATCGGGCCTGCCGGTATCGCTCATCGGTCGAGGAGCTGATCGTCCACCCCCGAGACTCGAGCACGTCGACATCGAGCCGTTCACCGTCGAAACGATCGTAGGTTCGAATCAGATCGGGCCGGGTCGATACCGGCAGCCCCAGCAGAGTACCCTGCTCGTCGACGACCGGGTCGTGGCGCTCCCCCTCCCCTACCGGCAACGGGCGTTGCTCCAACTCGAAGGGTTGGATCACGCCCCGCTCCGTTCGACCCTCCTTCAGGTGGATCACCACCTGCCGGGGGCCGGCCAGTCCGACCCGGGCCGCCTTGAATCCGGTGGAGTCGGCAGAACCATGGGCGACATCGAAACCGACCGCGTCACCTTCCAGCAACCGGCCCTCGTCGTCCCGATACCGGGCCAACGCCATCTGGTAGCCGGCGTGAGGGGTATCGAGAGTGATGGTGACCGACGCAGTGCCGGCGGGCTGCCATCGATCCCTCGTCGGGTCCATCGAAACCGATAGTTCGACCGCATCCTGCGGCGGCCGAACCAGCAGTTCGACCATGGTGACCATGCGTTCGGAGTCCCAACGCCGGCCGAGTACCGTCAGGGTGCGGGTGACCGGCCCGTTCACCGCAAACTCGGCCGGGGTCAACTCCGTCCGTCGACCTCCGGCCCTCGAAGGTTCCCCGCCGTTCTCGACGTTGCCTCGCCGGGAGAACCACAACCCTGCTCCGGCCAGGATCAGGGCAACGGCCAGCACCCCGGCCACGACCACGACCGGCCGGAAAGATATGCGGGACAACAACGGCGAACCGTCCCTTGCCGGGGACGTGCGGGGGCCGACGGACATCGGCGTCAGCTTACGCTGTCGAGAATCCGTATCAGGCCGCGACCGGCCGCTTCGTCGGTGCAGTGGTCATCGGCGAACCGGGAGGCGTTGGCGTCGAGTTCGGCCCGCAGGGCATCATCGTGCCACATCGTCGAAATGGCATCGGCCATCGCCTTGGCGTCGTACAATGGCGGACACAACGCATTCTTGCCCTCGAACACGTAGTCCTCGATTCCGAGACGATCGGTGATTACCAGTGCCCTACCGTGGCGGAGCGTCTCCACGATGGTCACCAGACCGCCTGTCAGGGCCTCATCGGTGAGTGGCACCACGTTGACCCTTGCATGGCGGACCAGGCGTCGGATCTCGGGCCGTGTCAGTTGATCGAGAATCTCCACATTGGGCGGCACCGTCAGACCGGAGAGGATCCGATCGGAGGCCAGGACCAGAGTACGGTGCCCGGTCATGGCCACGGCCTCAAAGAACGTCCCGTAGTCGCGATACCCTGAGCCGGTGGCGAACACGTAGGGCTCATCCTGACCTTCAGGTTTCTCGGTCTCGATCTTGGCACCGTACTGAAGAGGAACGAACTCGAACCGTTCAATGGGCAGGTCGAGGAGCGTTGAATATCCTTCGATTTCCCTCGTCGAGTGGACCACGAACCGGTCGACCACCGACAGCGGGACCCGCGCCCCATGCCGTCGGATCGGCCCGCGTAGACCCTCGGTATTGAACAGCCAGGCCACCAACGGACGGTCACCGCGTGCTACGAACTTCAGCAGACCGGTAGCCGCGGCCAGTTGGGGAAAGACCGTGATGATCCCATGATCCCGGTAGGCGTAGGCCCGGCGGGCCTGTTGCATTCGCTGCAGCCATTCGCGGGCGCCGGCCCTGGCTGCCGACTGGTGCCAGTTGCGATCCTCACCCACGGAGGGAATCAGCACGAAGGAATGGCGATCATCGGTTATCGAATCGTGAATCCAACGATCGTGAGCGGTCTCGAAGTACGGCGATGCCACCACCCATTTCATCTTGTGTTGACACCACCCTTTGACGATTGGCTTCGACGGTGATCGCCCGGTTGATTGCGACAGAAGCATAGCGCTCCGACTCCATTCGTGGGGGTTCTGCGCCAAATGCCGACGACCGAATTGCTGGTCAGCGGCACTGAGCAAGAACGGCGGACGACGCCCGTGACCGTGCGGAGGCCGAGCCCGCCGGTGCCCACCCGATATGCAATGTGTTTCGACGATGTTCTCAGTGCCGTCATCGCGCCATCACTCCCCTCACCTGGGACGAGCGGAGCCGATCCGCTTGTCGCTGGTAGTACACCATAACAATCCAGCTGGCCACGGCCAGATAGGCTTCACTACCCAAGGTGGCCATCACGGCCCCCTGCCAGCCACGGCCGGGAATCAGCGTGACGTAGAGGACGACGGCAACAACGGCGGCCGAGGTGAACACGACGGCTCGCTCAGTGGCCCGACCCAGGCCCAACAACCCGTTCATCGGTGTGCCGCTCAGGGCGATCAAGGGCAGGAAGAGAAGCAGCCACGGGACGATTTCGGTTGCCTCACGGTATCGACCGGCAAGGAAGTAGTCCTCGACCAGTGGCAGCATCAGATAAATGGCGCCGGCGGTGACGATGCCGACCGCCAGCATGAAGCCCGTGAGCGCGCCCGAACGCCGCAGCTGGTAGTTGTCGCGGTCGGCGTCATCGGCCAGGAATCGGTGAAAGGCGGCCTGGCCGATGACCCGCAGTGGCAGCGAGCCGAGCTGAACCACCCGGTAGGCGGCGCCGTACAACCCGGCCTGGGCGTCGAAGTTGTAGGCGTTGAGCGCCACCTTGTCGCCATCGAGTTGCAGGCTGGAGGCGGCCAGGGGTACGGCGAAAACCGCACTGGACCGGCTGGCCCGCCGAGATGGACGACCGAAGCGGACGGTGTAGCCGACGGCCGGCAGCAGGCGGAACATCAACCAGAGCGAGTAGGCCCCGTAAAGAGCGACATAGGCGATGGCCAGATTTCGGATGGTGAAAACGCCGGCGACGTAGAGTCCGATGACCGCCGCCGTCTTCAACACGGATACGGCCATACGTACCTTGATCATGGCCGGATAGTCGACCGCGGCCTGCACCAACATGGAGCAGACGAAGATCATCGAGTTGAAGAACAGCTCGCTGACCACCAGGAGGATGATCTCGACCATGGACAGGTCGATGAACAACCAACCGAAGTACACGGCCAACCCGCTGGTGGCGACGCCCAGGATGAGAGCCACCGATACGAACGAGCGAAAGATCTCGTTCAGATCCTCGTTGAAACGTATCCGTTGCTGAATGAGAGCCAGGCCCGGACCGGCGAACGTGAGCGAACCAAGGGGCGCAACCACGCCGTAGAGACCGACGAAGGCCCCGTAGACGGCTGTGTCCTCGGAGTAGGTGTATTGCAGCAACAGGAACGACACGACGGCGGCCACGGTCCCCATGACGTCGTGGACCCCGGTCCACAACGTGTCACGGGCCAGCCCGTCAAAGGCGTGCCAAAGTCGATTCCACACAAGTCTCACGCCGCTGTCACCCGGAAGTCATGCTCTCATCGTGGTTCATGGTGCGTCGCCGTGGCTCCGGATCGACGTTGAACCGGCTCAGCCGAAGTCGGGCTAGGCCCATCGCGTCATCTGGGCAACCGGTGGAGCATACAGTGATTCCGCCCGGCGCAGCAGCAGCACCTTCATCAGAACCAGGAGTGTCAGCCAACCCCCGAGGTAGACGTCCTCGGAAATCGACATGAAGGCCTGGGCGAACAGAATACTGAGCGCCCATACCGCCAGCTTCGGCCTGTCGCTCAGCGATCCCCACGCCTTCCGGAACACGGTGAGCCACAACACGGCGTAGATGATCAACCCCACCAGCCCGAGCTGTAGGGCGAGATCGAGCGCACCGTTGTGGGCGTGATTGGCTTCGAACCCGACCTGTCGCCAGATTCGGTCGGTTTCCGGCGACACATCCTGCTGCCAGAACAATGCTCCGACTCCGTGGCCCAGCAATGGTCGGCGCTGAATGGCGTCGATCGACGCCGACCAGATGTAGGTACGGCCGGAGAAGGTCAGCTCCTTTCCATAGGCGCTGGTGATGCTGGCCAGCGACGCAAAGGATCCGGCAACCATACCCAGGAGTCCGAGCACCGAAGCCGAGAAGAAGAGCGTGCTCGTCCGCAGGTCGTCACGCTTGCTGTTCTGAAAGATCCAGAGCCAGACCAGGGCCACCACGACAAGAAAGCCGGCCGACAGGCCGGTGGCCGAGGTCGACCCGACCATCAGTGTCCCGATCACGGCGAGTGTCCCCCCCTTGAGCACGATCGAGCGATCGAACACGGCGATTGTCGAGATTCCGACCACCAGAAACGGCGTCATCTTGTTCTTGTGAGTGAAGTATCCATGCCAGCCGGCGTAGTCGTCGACTCCTTGATCGGTGGCCAGGTGGGTACGGGTGGTGGGATCGATGATCAAGGCGATCACGGTGATGGCGACTGCGATGCGCACAGCCCAGACCAGGGCCGTCCCGACATCCCGGAGTGGCAGTAACCCTGCGACCAGGGCCGCAGCCACCACCGAGGGGATCAATCCCCTGACGATGATGCTTGTAGGACCGGGATCCACCGTCCAGGCCAGAGAGGCCAACGAGATGGTGATTATTCCAAGCACGGAGAACGACACCGGGAGCTGGAGTACCACCGTCTTCGGGGCCAGGACCAGAGCCCCGAGGACCAGCAGCAGCGGAATCATGCCCACCGAGGTGGGCAGGAACAGCGAGCCGGCCGCTCCGAAGGTCCACAGCAGGGCGACGACGAGTGCAACCTGACATGCCAGGGTTCCGACCGGTCCCATGCGATGGCCCTGGGGGTCGAACCTGGGCACCCGCACTGCCGACGGCGTTTCCAACATAGGTGCAGAGTCTACCAGCGGTGTTCGTACCGGCCGTGGCCCGAAGAGCGCGCTCGCTCCGCTCTGGGCCGTTCGACCCAACCCAACTCCGATAGTCGACCCCGGCCACGAAACAATCAACGGCACGTAGTCGTCCGACGGAAACGGTTCCTAAGCTGCGGTGTGGCTGTCAACGGCGAGAACGATCATTCCGTTGCCGGATTCAGCAAGGAAAACGTCGATTCGAGTCGGCTTCGAGTCGCCGTCTATATTTGCACCTTCCGGCGCAACGAGCCACTGGCCCGCTTGCTCGACACCCTCGAGGTGGCGGCCGAACACGCAGCGGACGTCGCCGAGCTGGGCGTGATCGTCGTCGACGACAACCCCGACGGCGACGCCAAGCATGTGGTCGCCGAGTCGAACCGCCGGTTTCCGCTCGGCCTGCATTACCGCCATAGCGGATCGGCCAACATCGCCCTGGCCCGCAATATCGGCGTGGAGGCGGCCATGGAGTTGGCCGACTGGGTGGCAATGGTCGACGACGATCAGATCGTGGTCCAGGAATGGCTGAGTGAACTACTCAAGATCCAAGCCGAAACCGAGGCCGATGCCGTAACCGCTCCGGTGTACGCCCGCTTCGACGATCGGGCCCCGGCGTGGATCCACGATCAACCGTTCGCCGATCTGTGGTGTACCCCGAAAAAGCCTGACGGGGCCGCGGTCGACGATCTGCAGACCGCCAATTCGATGATCCGCACCGACTTTCTCCGGCGGCACCCCGATGTCCGCTTCTCCACCGACCTGGGGCAGGCCGGTGGTGAGGACATGGTCTTCTACCGAGCTGCGATTTCCCGGGGCCTGAAGGCTCACTACAGTCACTACGCCGTCAGCTGGGAACTGGAACCACCGGAGCGGGCCACGTTCGGCTACCAGCTACGACGGAACCTGTGGCACGGCAATACCGAAGCCATCACCCAACTTCGCGCTCGTCGCGACGGGAGGCTCCGGGTAGTGGCCCGAGCCGGCAAGCGCGGCGTCATCGCCCTACTCCATCCCGTTCAAGGCCTTCGCTCCGGGCGGGGGCCGCAGCTGCGCTACAGCCTGGCCTACGGTCTCCAGTCAATCGGACTGCTACTCGGTGCGGCCGGCATCAAGCTGTCCCACCCGTGACAACCCACCGGCGCCGGTCCTGATCGCCTACAGGACGACGGCGTGCTCGCCCAGGAGCACGCGCAGATCGGGCACCACACCGTTCGACGTGTCGACACAATAGGTGTCGGCCAGCCGAACGGCTCGAGTCTCGCTGAGGTGTATGTAAACCGGTGAGTCACCGGGATGCTCGACAAGGATGGACCGCAGCTGGCGGATCAGGGCGTCGGACAAATGCTCGGGTCGGACCTCCAGTCGCAGCGGAGGGGCCGAACCAACCAGTTCGGCCTCGAACACCTCAATCGACTGGGCCATCAACTTCGGGGTGTCGTCCCGGTTGTCGATCCGACCCCGGATGATCACGATCCGATCGTCCTCCAGCAGGTGGCCATAGTCGGAGAACGTGCGGGGAAAGATCATGGTCTCGATGCTGTCGGTCAGATCCTCGAGGGTGAGGACGGCCATCAGATCACCCTTACGGGTCCATTTGCGCTGGAGGCCGGTGATCACTCCCCCCACCGATACCATCTGGCCGTCCTCGACCTCGGCAAGGTCGGCGATGGTGTCGTCGGCCTTGCGCTTCAGGGCGTCCTCCAAGCCCATCAGCGGATGATCGGATACATACAGCCCCAGCATCTCCTTCTCGAACGCCAGCCGCTGCGACTTGTCGAACTCGATGTCGGCGATGGCCGGGCGGTCGTCAAACGATGGGCCCTTATCCTCGCCCACCGACCCGAACAGGGTCATGACCCCCATGTCGTGCTGGCGACGGGCGGCCACGGTGTGATCGACAATGCCTTCGAAGGCCAGCAACAGACCTTTGCGGGGGTGGCCGAGGGAGTCGAAGGCACCGGCCTTGATCAACGACTCCAAGGTGCGCTTGTTGAGAACCTGGTAGTCGACCCGCTCACAGAAATCCTGGAACGACGTGTACGGCCCAAGGGCCCGACGCTCGGCGATGATCAGCTCGACGAGGCCCTCCCCCACGTTCCGCACCGCCGAGAGGCCGAAGGCGATGGCGTTGAGCGGCTCCGCACCGGCACCCTCATGATCGGCGACGGGATCGGGAATCGATGTGAAGTCGATGTCGGACCGATTGATGTCGGGGACCAGGACCTTGATGCCGAGCTGGCGGCACTCGTTGAGGTAGATCCCGGCCTTGTCCAGATTGGTCTTGACACTGGTCAGCAGGCAGGCCAGGTACTCGACCGGGAAGTTGGCCTTCAGGTACGCGGTCTGGTAGCTGACATAGCCGTAGCCATAGGAATGGCTTTTGTTGAAGGCGTAGTCGGCGAATGGCTCGATGATGTCGAACCATTGGTGGCCCAGATCCGCGCCGTAGCCGCTGTCGGCGCAACCTTCGACAAACTTCACGCGCTCCTTCGCGATCATCTCACGGATCTTCTTGCCGCACGCCTTTCGCAGGTTGTCGGCGTCGGCCAGCGAGTAGCCGGCGAACTTCTGGGCGATCCGCATGACCGACTCCTGGTAGATCATCAGACCGTAGGTTCCGGCCAGAATCTCCTCGGCGTCGGGATGGAGATAGGAGATCTCCTGCCGCCCGTTCTTGCGGTCGGCGTAGTCGTTGTGCATGTTTGCAGCCATCGGACCGGGTCGGTACAGGGCGACCAGAGCGGCCACATCCTCGAACTCGGTGGGGGCCATGGAGCGGATCAGGGCACGCATAGGCGCCGACTCGAGCTGGAATACTCCGATCGAGCGGCCTTCGCGCAGCATCGCGAACGTTGCCTCGTCGTCGAGTGGCACCTTGTCGATGTCGACCTGGACGCCCTTCACCGACTCGATCATGTGGAGGGTGTCGCTCACCACGTCGAGGTTGCGGAGACCGAGGAAGTCCATCTTGAGCAGTCCGAGATCCTCAACCCCGTGCATCTCGTACTGGGTCACCACCGGAGCATCCTCGATGGCCTTGCCGGATTCCGGCTTGCGCTGGATGGGCAGATACGTGGTAAGAGGATCCTTGGTGATCACGACCGCCGCGGCGTGGATACCGTCCTGGCGACGGAGGCCTTCCAGGCCCTGAGCCACCCGCACCACCTCGGCCACATCCCGATCGGCCTCGACCATGGATCGAAGCTCTGCCGCTGCGTTGTAGCCGTCGGCGTGTTTCTCCGACTCCTCGAAGCAATATTTGAGAGGCGTGTCCCGACCCATGACCAACGGTGGCATGGCCTTGGCCACCTTGTCCCCGACGGCATACGGGTAGCCCAGCACCCGGGCCGCATCCCGGACGGCGGCCCGAGCCTTGATCTGGGAGAAGGTCACGATCTGGGCCACATGATCCCGGCCGTATCGCTCGGCCGCGTACCGGATCATCTCGTCCCGGTACCGGGAGTCGAAGTCCATGTCGATATCGGGCATGGAGATTCGGGATGGGTTGAGAAACCGCTCGAACAGCAAGTCATACTTGATGGGATCGAGGTCGGTGATCCAAAGACAGTACGCCACGGCACAACCGGCGGCCGAGCCTCGACCCGGGCCAACACGGATGCCGCTGTCCCGGCCATGACGGATGAGGTCCCAGGTGATCAAGAAGTATGAGCTGAAGCCCATCGACTTGATGACCTCGAGTTCGTAGATCAGCCGCTCCACGACGGAATCGGGAAGCGGGTCGCCCCAGCGTTGCTTGGCCCCCTCCATGGCGAGATGAAGCAGATAGTCATCGGCACCGGCGAACTCGGGTGGGATCGGGAAGTCGGGCAGCTGGGGCTTGCCGAATTCGATTTCGACGTCGGCCCGCTCCGCGATCCAGAGCGTGTTGTCACAGGCCTCCGGCAACTCGGCCCACTGGGTTCGCATCTCCCTGGCCGACTTCAGGTAGTGCTGATCACCTTGGAACTTGAACCGGTCGGGATCGGACATCAGCGATCCGGTTTGCACACACAACAACGCGTCGTGGGCTGTATGGTCCTCCCGCTCGGTGTAGTGGGAGTCATTGGTCACCAACAACGGCGCCTTGAGCTTCTTGGCGATTTCGAGCAGTTTGGGGTTGGTGTCGTGTTGGGCCGCGATGCCGTGGTCCTGGAGCTCGACGAACATGTTGTCGCGACCGAAGATCTCCTGCAGGCGGGCCGCCTTTTCCAACGCCTCGGCCTCGTTGCCGTTCATCAACGACTGGAGCACGTGACCGCCCAGGCAACCGGTGGTCACGATGACACCCTCGCTGTGATCGGACAGGACCTCCCAGTCGACTCTCGGCTTGTAGTAGTAGCCCTCCATATAGGCCCGGGACGCCAGCTGGATCAGGTTCTTGTAGCCGGTGTTGTTCTCGGCCAGCGCAATGAGGTGATAGTAGAGCTTCTTGCCCCCGTCGGTGTTTCCACCCGAATCGTCGAGCTTGCCCCGCCGATTGGGTCGCTCGTGTCGCGATTCATCGGCCTGGTAGAGCTCGCAGCCGATGATCGGGTTGATGTCGTGCTTCTTGCAGGCCCGGTAGAAGTCGAGCACGCCGTACATGTTGCCGTGATCGGTGATGCCCAAACCGGGCATGCCGTCCGATGCCGCCTTGGCCACGAGCTCGTCGAGTCGGGACGCGCCGTCCAACATCGAATACTCGGTGTGAACATGGAGGTGGGTGAATGACGAACTCAATGAGCTCAATCCCCTTCCTGGTCGGTATCTCCCGAATGCTCTCGGATCTGTTGTTACCGGCGTCATCCGGCTTCGGTCACGCCACGGCGGCGCGGGCGGTCGACGCAAGCTGACACACCGGTCGTCCACAGCCACTTGTGGCCAACCTGTGGACAAATTACGCAGATGTGATTCGCCGAGATCGATGCTAGCCGCTACCGCCTTCGGGGCCAAGCGAAACCTGGCACCGGGGAAGTGATTCAGAGATACACGCCCCCGCCCTGCGCTGTCGATTGTCCTCCCTGGGGAAGGGCGCCGGGTCGCGATCGTTGCATCTGCTCCAGTTGTTGGCGCGCCGCAGCCTGCTGGGCGAACAGTGTGGCCTGAATGCCATGGAAAAGGCCCTCCAGCCATCCCACCAGCTGGGCCTGGGCGATCCGAAGCTCGGAGTCGGACGGTATGTCGGCGTCGTCGAACGGCAGGGCGAGACGCCCCAACTCGGCCCGAAGGTCAGGGGACAACGCAGCGGCCAACTCCTCGACCGACGTCTCGTAGATCTCCCGCAGCCGATCCCGACCGGGCTCGTCCAACTCTGTGGTACGCACTTCCTCCAACAGCTGTTTGATCATCGTGCCGATCCGCATGACCTTGGCCGGCTCCGACACCAACTGGCGCTCCTCCTGCTCCGATTCGGCCGGCTGCTGGTCTTCAAGGATCTCAGGAGTCTCCGGGCTACCGGTCTCACTCATGTCTCACTCCGCATTTGGTCGTCTCGGTGGATCGTCTTGCTGGATCCGCAGTGTAGGTCTCAGGGTGTTGCGCTCAGGCAGGGCACGAACATCTCCGCTGCGGTCAGCGAACCGTGGCGACCGATGAGTTCGAACGGACCGGTGTCGTCTGGGTCCTCGTAGCCGGTCGGCTCGAAGGGCAGGATGGCGACGTCACCCAGACGATCCTCGACCTCCTGGGTCATGCCTTTGCCGAACCACCCTTCGTCCACCATCTGGCCCCTGGTACGAACCCAGGACTTGTCGCCGTGGTATTGGACCGCGGCGTCAACCAGCGCCTCCACATCCTCGGGGTGGCAGTGGAGCCAGCGAAACCGGGCCTCGCCCGACAGACCGCGAACCAGCCCCAACACGTCGTCATGAAGGGGGAGCAGTTCGTTGCCGCAGTCGACCTGTCCGTGATCGGCGGTGACGATGACCTGGGACCCCGACGGCAGCGCCTCGACCACATCGGCCACCAGCCGGTCAACGAAACGCAGCTCGGCTTCGTATTCGCTTCGTAGGCCGTATTCGTGGGCCACCTTGTCCACGCCGTCGTAGTAGGCGTAGATAACGGGCTCCCCTTCCCGAGCCAGGCGGGCCACCTCGTGAACCAACACCGCCGGGGTTCGGTAGCCGACCAGTCGCCCGCCTCGGAGATGGGCCTCGCTGAAGCCGGTCCGTTGGAACTCGGCCTTGGTGACCAGGGGTATGGGTCGACCGAGAAAAGGCTCGTAGGGCTGGATGAGCCGAGGGGGAACGGTCATGCGTCCGTCGGGGCGCTCGGCGCTGCCCCATCGAAGGCAGTTGAAGACCTGGTCGTCGACCATCATCCGGTAACCGATGATGCCGTGCTGGGCGGGCGGAAGGGAGGTGGTGATCGACGTGAGAGCAGCGGCCGTCGTCGACGGAGCGACCGTGGTGATGCGATCCCCCTCGAAGGTCGACAAGGTCGGCAGAACATGGGACCACTGCTTGAGCTGCTCCCAACCTAATCCGTCGAGAACCAGCAGGACCCGCGGGCCGTTCACCAACTCGACCGGCAACGCATTGTCGCCCTGATCGGCCAGGGCGGGGAGAATGTCGGTCAGGCACCCTTGCCCGAAAGTGGGGAGCACCAGTTGGGGGCCCTCGGCTTTTTGGCTCCCGCTCACGAGCGACGCTCGCCGGGGACACCGCTGTCACCTGTCGGCCTGAAGACGAGGAGGCCGGCGACCACCCAACCCGCCTGGCGAAGAACAACTGAGATCATCGGCCTTCATTCTGCCAGGCGGCGCCGACATCAACAATGACCAAGGTTGACAAGACCGGAACGCCTGCCGGCCAGCTGCGCCGCCGGCTTCGGGAATCAGCTACGGTTGGACGGGTGCGAGTGTCGACCAGAGGCGACTATGCCAGCCGGGCGCTGCTTTCCCTGGCCCTCCATGAGGACCAGACCGGTCCGACAACCGTACGCGACATCGCCGAACGAACCGGGCTGCCCCAGCCCTATCTGGAGCAAATCCTGCTGGCGTTGAAGGGAGCGGGCCTGGTCCGCTCCAAACGGGGCGTCGGAGGCGGCTACGTGCTGGCCCGACCGCCGGCACAGATCAACCTGGCTGAGATCGTACGGGCCGCCGACGGGCCGATCACACTGGGCGATTTCGGGGAGCCCCACACCGACGGGGCCTGCGATCACGAAGGTCAGTGTGTGCTGCTCTCGATATGGCACACGATCGGGGGCGAGATGCGATCTCGGCTCGAGGCCTTCAGCTTGGCCGACATCGCGGCCATGGCCGGTGGGTCCAAGCCCTGGCCCGAGCCATGAAAGCACCGTCGACCCTGGAGCAGTTGTTGGGTCGACGCCGCATGGTCAGGGCGTTCGAGCCCACACCGCTTCCCGCCGACGACATCAACCGGCTTTTGGACTTGGCTCGACGGGCACCATCGGCCGGCCATACCCAGGCCACCGGCTTTGTCGTACTCGACCATCCCGAAACCGTGGCCCGATACTGGACCGTCACCCTTCCCGAGCATCGACGGGCTTCGTTCCGATGGCAGACACTGCTGCGGGCACCCGTTCTTGTGCTGGTCACCACTGAACCCGAGCGGTACCCGGACCGATACCGCGAGCCGGACAAGATCGCCACCGGCCGTGGCGACGGGCTCGAACACTGGCCGGTGCCCTACTGGTGGGTCGATGCCGGCGCCGTTGTCCAGAACCTTCTCCTGCTGGTAACCGAGGCCGGGCTCGGTGCCTGTCTCTTCGGACCGTTCGACCACGAAGCCGAATTGGCCCGCACCTTCGAGCTGGGTGAGGGCGTGCGTATCGTCGCCACAATCGCCATCGGTCGCCGAGCACCGGACGAACCGGGACGCTCGGCCGGTCGAGGTTGGAAACCCATGGACGAGCTACTGCGCCGTCCGACCGAGTTCCCGTCCGACCCGTCCCGACCGGACCCGGCGTCGACATAGCCCATCGCCCTACGCCAGTCGATCGAGGGCGGTGGCCAGGTCGACGGGAAGTACGGAGCGGAGCTCCAGGTGCCGACCAGTGCGGGGATGCTCGAACCCCAGCTCGGCGGCGTGGAGGAACGGCCGGGACAACCCCAAGCCAAGATCCGGGGCCCGGTAGCGGCTGTCGGCCACGACGGGGTGGCCAATGGCGGCCATGTGGACTCGGATCTGATGGGTTCGACCCGTTTCCAACCGGCATTCCACCTCGGTACTTTCAGGTTCGTGGAAGCGGCGCAACACCCGATACCGGGTTCGAGCAACCTTGCCGTCGACAACCACCGCTCGCCGGGTCGGGTCAGACGGCGACCGACCCAGGGGAGCGTCGACGAGGCCACTCTCAGCCTGGACCGAGCCGACCACAAGGGCACGATAGACCCGGCTGACCCGCCGGTCGGCCAGTTGGGCCACCAGCTCGCGATACGCCTGAACGGTACGGGCCACCATCAACAACCCGGAGGTACCGCGATCGAGACGGTGCACGATCCCCGGCCGGTCGAGTTGTCCCACCTCCCGCCCCACGTCCTCCAGCTCGGGGTAGCGGGCCAACAGACCATGGACCAGCGTGCCGGACTCGTTGCCCGCACCAGGATGAACCACCAGACCGGCCGGCTTGTCGACAACAACCACATCGTCATCCTCGTGGACGACGTTCAGCGTCACAGCGGGATCGGGATCGAGGCCGGAGGGCTCGCCGGGAGGCACCACTCGCAGTACGGAACCGGCGGCGAGTCGTTGCGAGGGCTTGGTCACCGGTGTTCCGTCGACCTCGACCAGGTGGCGGTCGATCAGCTCGACCACTCGGCGACGGCTCAGACCGGTCATCATGGCCACGACCCGATCGACCCGCTCATCGGCCAAAGCCGGAGGAACGACCTCGACCATGGGAGCGTCCCACCTCCTTGTCGACATGGCGGGCGTTATCCGTCGGCCGGAGCATCTCCGGTGGACACGATCATCTCATCGTCCCGCACATCCACCGTCTTCTCCTGGCGCCAGGCCAGCCAGATGAGGGCGGTGACACCACAGACGATGGCGGAGTCGGCCACATTGAACACCGGCCACCAGCCGAGATCGACGAAGTCCACGACGGCGCCGGAAAGCGGCCCGTCCTCGGCCCGGGTCACCCGGTCGATGAGATTCCCCACGGCACCACCGGCGACGACACCCAGAAGGCCGGCCCCCAGTCGGTCCGGCCGCAGCCAGGCCAACACCAGCAGGACCACGGTGATCACGGCCGCCAACACGGCCAGTATCGGCCCCCAGTTGGTGCCGCTGGCAAAGGCGGCCCCGGTGTTGAACACCAGGCGTAGGCGGGCACCAGCGATCAGATCGATGCAGTCGTCGGGTTCGAGGCACGGCCCTGGACTCAGCCGGTCGAGCGCCCAACGCTTGGTCAGCTGGTCGACCACCACCAAAGCGAGGGCGATCGGAGCCGCCCATCTCAAACCTCCGAGGCCACTGGGACGACGACTCAGAACATCGATGTCTTGTGCTTCACGCATACCGATGCTTCGGGAATTGCCTCGAGACGTTCCTTGGGAATGATGTCGTCTCCGGCCAGGCACATGCCGTAGGTGCCATTGTCGAGCCGTTGCAGTGCGGCGTCGATCTCGGCCACGGACTGACGGGCCGCCGCCGACAACGCAAGGTCACGGTCCCGCTCCACGGCGATGGTGTCGCCCTCGCCCGACTCCTCGTCGAACTGCACGTCTCCTGGCTCCCGATCGGCCATCAGCGCCGCAGCCTCGGCCGCCAGGCGGTCGGCACTCGTGGTGTAGTTCGCCCGCTCCGCCAGCAGTGCCTCACGCTGCTTCTGAAGCCATTTGGCATCGTGGAGGTACTTGTAGCTCTTGGGGATGGTCCGCTCGGAAGGATTGGTGGGGGTGGGGGACTTGCTCAACGCTGACCTCGATGTTCCGCTTTTCGATCTGGTGGTTTTCGTCGCTTGTTTCTTCGCTATGCGCTTGCCCGTGGTTGACTTCGTGGCCTTCTTCGTCGTGGATTTTCGGGACAGGGTTCTTTCCGTCGCCTTCCTTGTCCCAGACTTCCTGGTGCCCGCTTTGACCGTTTTTCTGGCCGGAGCCTTCTCGGCGGGCGCCTTCTTGGTCGCAGCCTTCTTGGCCGCAGCCCTCTTGGTGGCCTTCTTGGCTGGAGCCTTCTTGGTGGTCTTCTTGGCCGCAGCCTTCTTGGCTGGAGCCTTCTTGGTGGTCTTCTTGGCCGCAGCCTTCTTGGTGGTCTTCTTGGCTGGAGCCTTCTTGGTGGCCTTCTTGGCCGCAGCCCTCTTGGCGGTCTTCTTGGCTGGAGCCTTCTTGGTGGTCTTCTTGGCTGGAGCCTTCTTGGTGGCCTTCTTGCCCGGAGCCCTCTTGGTGGCCTTCTCGGCTGCGGCCTTCCCGGAAGTCTTCTTCATGGTCTTCTTCGCTGCGGCCTTCCCGGAAGTCTTCTTCGTGGTCTTCTTCGCTGCGGACTTCTTGGCCGGAGCCTTCTTGGTGGCCTTCTTGGCTGGAGCCTCCTTGGCCGCAGCCTTCTTGGCCGGAGCCCTCTTGGTGGTCTTCTTGGCTGCGGCCTTCCCGGAAGTCTTCTTCGTGGTCTTCTTCGCCTGCGCCTTTTTGGTAGCCACCGTGTGCTGCCTTCCCTGTCAACGTGTAGGGCCGAAACCCGGCTCGCCAATCCGGAGTTGCCGCTCGAGCGACATGCTGCTGTTCGAATCGAGGACGACCGGACCCGGCGACTGAGTCGGCGTAGTATAAACCCCAGTTCAGGGCATAACAACATCGGACCGGTCCTTGATGGGCCCCGAGCGTCGTTGATATCCGGGCTCGCAGCCCCGATGAGGAAGGTATCGTGAGCGTATGGTCTCCGTGAGTTCATCCCCATACCCGAACGTCCCGTCTCGCCCCGACTTCCCGGAAATCGAGCGGGCGATTCTGGACCGTTGGGAGCGGGATGGCACCTTCGAAGCATCGGTCGACGCCCGTCCACCGGAGTCGGAGGGGGGCGAACAGTACGTCTTCAACGACGGCCCACCGTTTGCGAACGGGCTGCCCCACTACGGGCACCTGTTGACCGGCTACGTCAAGGATGTCATCCCCCGATTCCAGACCATGCGGGGCAATCGGGTCGAGCGACGATTCGGCTGGGACTGCCACGGCCTACCGGCTGAAATGGAGACCGAGGGCGAACTCGGCATTCGCGGGCGTAAGGCCATCGAGGCTTACGGCATCGACCGGTTCAACGATGCCTGCCGCACATCGGTACTCCGGTACACGAAGGAATGGCAGGCCTACGTGACCCGCCAAGCTCGGTGGGTCGACTTCGACGATGACTACAAGACCATGGACCTCGACTACATGGAGTCGGTCATCTGGGCGTTCAAACAGCTCTGGGACAAGGGTCTGGTCTACGAGGCGTACCGGGTCATGCCGTATTCATGGGGGGCCGAGACCCCACTCTCCAACTTCGAAATCCGCCTCGATGACGCAACCCGACCCCGTCAGGACCCGGCGGTCACCATCGCCTTCACGCTGGAGCCCGAGGACGGCGACCCCGGCCCTCTCCATCTACTGGCATGGACCACGACGCCGTGGACCCTCCCGTCCAACCTGGCGTTGGCCGTCGGCCCCGAAATCACCTACGTCGCAGTCCGAGCCTCGTCGTCGAATCCCGGCGCCGAACTGGGGGGTACGGTCGTTCTGGCCGAGCCGGCATTGGAACGCTATCGCAACGAGCTACACACCTCGGACGGCGACCCCGATGCCCAGCTCGACGTGGTGGCCCGCTTTTCCGGTGCCGATCTCGTCGAGCGTCGTTACGAGCCGCTATTCCCCTACTTCGCTCATCACGAGAACTCGTTCCGGGTGTTGGCCGGAGACTTCATCGACACCGCCGAGGGAACGGGTGTGGTCCATATGGCCCCCGGTTTCGGCGAGGACGACCAGCGGGTGTGTGAGGCGGCCGGTATCGAACTGGTGGTGCCGGTCAACGAGGAGGGTCGCTTCACCGACAAGGTTGCGGACTTCGCCGGACTGAACGTGTTCGATGCCAATTCCGAGGTGATCACCTGGCTCAAACACCGTCATCGGGTGCTTCGCCACGACACCTACGACCACAACTATCCCCACTGCTGGCGCACCGACACCCCCATCATCTACCGCGCCATCAGTTCGTGGTACGTCAAGGTGACCGACATCCAGGATCGTCTCCTCGCCGCCAACCAGAAGGTCAACTGGATCCCCGAGCATGTCCGGGACGGCCAGTTCGGCAAGTGGCTTGAAGGGGCCAGGGACTGGTCGATCAGCCGAAACAGGTTCTGGGGCTCCCCCATCCCCATCTGGATGAGCGACAGTCCCGAGCATCCACGGGTTGACGTGTACGGCAGCCTCGATGAACTGGAGGCCGATTTCGGCGTCCGGCCGACCGACCTGCATCGGCCCTACATCGACGAACTGGTTCGGCCCAATCCCGACGATCCGACCGGTGAGTCGATGATGCGGCGGGTTCCCGAGGTGCTTGACTGCTGGTTCGAGTCCGGCTCGATGCCCTATGCCCAGCTCCATTATCCGTTCGAGAATGTGGAACGGTTCGAGAACCACAACCCCGCCGATTTCATCGTGGAGTACATCGCTCAGACTCGAGGCTGGTTCTACACCATGCACGTGCTGTCGGTGGCGCTGTTCGACAAGCCGGCGTTCGCCAACGTGATCTGTCACGGTGTCGTGTTGGATGAGGACGGCCAGAAGCTGTCCAAACGACTTCGCAACTACCCCGATCCACTCGAGCTGTTCGAAACCGTCGGTTCCGACGCGTTGCGGTGGCACCTCATGAGTTCGCCCATCCTGCGAGGTCTCGACCTGCGCATCGCCAAGGACGGGTCGGACGTACGGGAGGTGGTGCGCCGGGTCCTGAACCCGATCTGGAGCACCTACAGCTTCTTCACGCTCTATGCCAACGCCGACGGGTACCGGGCTCGATGGCGCACCGACTCCCCCCATCTGCTGGATCGCTACATCCTGGCCAAGGGTCATGAGTTGGTGGACGATGTCACCGAGCAGTTCGACAACTATGATTTGGCCGGCGCGGCCGCCACCATCCAGGGCTTTCTCGATGCCTTGACCAATTGGTATGTCCGTCGCAGCCGGGAACGGTTCTGGAACACCACCGCCGACGGAGGGACCGGCCGGGTCGACAGCGACGCCCTCGACACGCTCTACACCGTACTGCAGACGCTGTGCAAGGTGGGAGCCCCACTGCTTCCATTCGTGACCGAGGAGATCTGGCATGGACTGACCGGCGGTCGGTCCAGCGTGCACCTTCAGGACTGGCCGGACGGGGACGAGCTACCCACCGACCATGAGTTGGTGTCGGCCATGGATCAACTGCGGGATGCGGCATCGGCGGCGTTGTCGCTCCGGGACGCCAGTGGGCTCCGCATTCGACTACCCCTGGCCGGGGCGACGTTGGCCGGTGAGCACGTCGACGAACTCAAGCCCTTCGCCGACCTTCTGGCCGACGAGATCAATGTCAAGCACATCGAGTTCACCGCCGATGTCGAGGCCTTCGGCAGCTTTCGGCTTCAGCCCAACGGCCGGGTACTCGGACCGCGCCTGGGACCCGATGTCCAGAAGGTCATCAAGGAAGCCAAGGCCGGCAACTGGACCGCCAACCCCGATGGATCCGTCACGGTTGCCGATCAACTGCTCAAACCCGACGAGTTCGATCTACGTCTGGTGCCACTGGATGGCGTCACCGCCACCGCCCTGCCCGGCAACCGGGCGGTGGTGGCCCTCGACACCGTGTTGACGCCCGAGCTGGAGGCCGAGGGCATGGCCCGGGATCTGGTCCGAGCCATCCAACAGGAGCGCAAGAATCGGGATCTCGAGGTCACCGATCGGATCACCTTGACCTTGGCCGTACCCGAGGCACTTCGAAAACGACTTTATCCCCATCTCGACTGGGTGGCCGGTCAGGTGCTGGCCATCGGAGTCGACTACGACGACTCCGCTCACGCAACAACGGCCCGCATCGGCGGGCACGACGTCGGCATGGACTTCACGCCGTCGACGGCCGACTAGCTTTCGCCCGGTCGCTCGCGTAGTCAGGTTCTGTCAACGGTCGGCGAGGTCCTGGCCCCGGCCGGCCCTGTGGCCACCGTTGCCGTCGGCCGCCCCGCGGCGACGGCCAGGCCCTCCGCTAGCGGCGTCGACCGAACCAGCCGCCTCCGCCCCGATCAGGCTTGTTGTCGAAGAAGTCGGAGATGGCGTCGTCGGTGTCGGCGTCCTCGCTGGTGGCGCGGCGGAGCTCTTCGAGGAACGGATCACCGGATTCGTCCGTCTCCTCGCCCGGTTGACCGTTTTGCCCGGCCCCGGGAACCGGGGGCGGAGGAACGACCTGGGTGTCCACTCCCAGTTGCGGATCGTCAGGACCCGGTTCCGGTGGTTGACCCTGGTCGACGTCGGCTGGAGCCGGCACCGGCTGGGCTTCCGACTCCACCTCCATCTCGGTCTCGTCGAGCACGAGAATCGAATCACTGGTGTTGACGGCCTGGACGGCAATACCGTCATCGAGATCGAGGTCGACTCCCTCGTCCATGTCGGCCTCGGGGTCCGGGGCGAGCACGTCCAGGTCGGCCGCTTCGACCACATCGGCGGTCGGCGCCGTGGTTTCAGCCGCAACCCTGGCCTCATCCTCGAGTTCACTGAGGGCGACGACCTCGACGGCGATCGGCGGGTAGTCGCCGGCGTTGAACTCCTTGAGCTCGGCCGGCTCGATTCCGTTGTTTCGCCGTAGACGCTGCGGGTCGTCCAGCGCAGCCGTGATCTCCTCCATCGCGGCGCGGACCTCTGCGTTGCGCCGGGCCAAATGTTGTTCGAACCGCTCCACATCAGCCTGAAGCAGCCGATGGGTCTCCTCCAGCTCCGTGATCTGGCTGACCAACTTGGAGCGCTCCGCCTCATGGGCTTCGGCCAGTTCGGACTCCACCGATTCCAGCCGGGCGCGGGCCTCGTCCTTGGCTTCATCCAGCAACCGGGCCCGTTCGGCCGCAGCCTCGGCCATCAGTCGCTCCCGATAGGCCACCGCCTCGGTGGTCAACTCAGCCGCCTGATCCCTGGCATCGGCCAACATGGCATTGGACTGGAACTCGGCCTCGGTCCGAAGACGCTCCGCTTCCTCCTTGGCCTCCCGCACCGTCGTGTCGGCCTGGCGCTGCGCCGATACCAGCGTGTTCCGCAGGGTCTCGTCGAAGTCCGGCTGGGGAGCCGGCGGCATGTCGGGGGCACCGTGCTGGGCCGGACTGCGGGCTTCGACCAACCGGGCCTCGGCCGATGCCGCCCTGTTCTCGGACTCGGAAAGCCGGTTTTGCAGCCGCTCGATCTCGTCGGCCAGAGGAGCAAGATTGGCCAGAACACGGTCGACCTGGTCCTTGCTGTAGCCCCTCGGCTCTTCCTCGAATCGGATATCGGGGATGCGTCGGAGCAGTCGCAACTTGTCGCTTTGCAGAGGCATTGGCCCAGGTTAACCCACCCAACGCTCGAACTCCACGACTACAACGACAACCATCGTCAATTGCCGTGCATCAGCCCCCGACGGTGCTGGTGCGGGACGGTTTGGCCATCGCCGACGCCGATGCGGGCGGCGGTGGTCAGCACACGATCTGAATGATCACCTGCAGTGCGATCAGCACCAGTAACTCGGCGATACCGAAACCGCCGAGGGCGCCGGGCAACGGTGGAACGGCCTTGCGGACGGGCAGGACCACCGGCTCGGTCAGGGCAACCGACAATGAGCGGGCGCCGCCCCACAAAGAATCGCTTTGGATGGGGAAAAACGAGAGCACCAGCCGGAGGAGAAACACGAACTCGAACAGCAGGATTGGAATGCAGAGAATGTCACCGAGTGCCATGAGGCTACCTAGCGTAGCCTCGCTGCTCGATTCGCAGTCGATCGGATTCCGAGACCTCGATGCCTTCCGGGGTCAACAGGAACACCTGGGCCGCCAACTTCTCCATGCTGCCGTCGAGGGCGTAGCACACCCCGCTGGCGAAGTCGATCAGACGCCGGGCCAGATCACGATCAAGGCCCTGGAGATTCAACACGATCGGGGTGCCGAACTTGAAATCGTCGCCGATGGTCTTGGCATCGGCGAAGGATTCCGGCGACACCGTCTTGGGGCGGGTACGTGCCGAATCGATCGAACGCACGACGGCTCCTTGCTCATTGGTCTCGGGCTCGTGACCCGCTGGCTCATCTATTCCCGACCCGGCGCTGCCGGCCCCGTGGGCGTCGCCGCCGCTTCGTTCATCGGCCAAGGTCGACGCCGACGAGGAACGGGACGTCCTGCCCCGGATGTTCTCTCCCGAGGCGACGTTCACGGCGCCATCGGATTCCCCCTCGGGACCCCCCAGGTCGTCTCCGTCCGGGGACCGCAGTCGTGGCGAGGTCTTGCTTCGGTTGGTGACTGCCCCATGATCAACCGTGCTTTGAGCCTGGCGACCTCCCGGTCCGCCGCGCCCGGTGGCCACCGCACCGGATTGGGCGAACTCACGAGTGGTGCCCCTGTCCCGGGACGGCCGATCGATGTCAGGGCGGTCACCGTAGTCGTCAAGATATCGGTTCTCGTAATCTTCGTCGGGTCCCAGTCCCACATAGGCCCGCAAAGCACGCAACAGTGACATCGAACTCTCCTTCGGACCGATTCTAGTGCAGCCGGACAACGGTTGGCGTTGACCGGCCGCCTCCTGCTTGATCGCCGAGTGATACCGGCAATCGGGGATCGTGGCCACGGTCGCCATCACGATCGCCGGCGGAGCGGGGCATGATCATGACCGCCGAGGCCCGAAGAGAGACGACCCGATACGAACGATGGTGCTGCCGACCTCGACAGCCGGCTCGTAATCTCCACTCATGCCCATCGATCGATGAGGCAACTCGAGCCGGTCGGCCAGCGCCACCAGTTGCTCGAAGGCGGGACGAGGATCCTGACCACCGGTCGGTCCAATCGTCATCAGCCCCTCGATACGCAGCCCGAGTGACCGGCCGTGCTCCACCAGCTGGGCCGCCTCCACCGGCCGACAACCCGACTTGTGCTCCTCATCGGTGGTGTTGACCTGGATGAGGACCCGCTCCCCGGTGGGATCGACGCTTCGGTTGGCGATCTCGTTCAACAGCTTCATGCGATCGACGGTTTCCCACACCGTCACCTTGCCGACCAGAAGCTTGACCTTGTTGCGCTGGAGTCCACCGATGAAGTGCCAGTCCGGAGAGAGGCCCTGAGCAGTGGCGGCGTCGGCCTTCGCCACCAGGTCCTGGGCGTAGTTCTCCCCCAGCATGGTCAGGCCGGCCGAGAGGGCCCTTTCGGTCAGCGCGGGGGGAAAGGTCTTGGTCACCCCGACGATGCCCACGTCCCGACCACCGGCGACCGTCTCGATCCGGTTCCGGATCTCGACCAGGCGACTGCGGATGAGCTCGACCGTTGGGAGGTCGTCCACGGCTCCCCCACCCATCTCGGTGGCCGGCGTCACGACGAGGCCCCCGCGGTCACTCCGGACTCGACCCCGTCCATCTCACGGCCGCCGGCGACCGGCCGGAGCCACGCCACCGTGGCCAGGCGAGCCTGATCAGCCCGTATGCGGTGGCTGAAGAACCGATCATCGCTGGTGCACGGCCCAGGCTCGGGACGGGGCCATCTCGCCGACCGGCAGGCCAGTCCCACCGCAGTCGGCATGTCCAGCGCCGGAGTGCCGGTCTCGGTCCGGGACACAACGGCCCGGCCGTATCGTTCGACCACCGAGCTCAGCTCCCGGGGTCCGAACTCGTAATGATCGGGATGAATACACGGACCGAGCAGGGTCGTCACCGGTTCACCACCGAGACGGCGCAGGGTCTCGCCGCCCTGTTCAACGATGCCGGCCACGAGGCCTCGCCAACCGACATGGAGGACGGCAAGGCCCCATTCGGCCACAAGGACCACGGGAGCGCAGTCGGCGGTGGTGACCGCCACCGGACAGTCGGATGCGGTGGTGATCAGACCGTCGGCCTCCTCCCCCGCCACCTCACCGGCACGGGTCACTATGCGGATACCGTTGCCGTGGACCTGACGAATCCAGTTCCACGGCTCATCCACGAGTTGGCGCCGCCGCAGCTCCAGGTCCGGAACGGGATCGAGAATACGGAAATCGCCGTCATCGGAGTCGGTGAAGACCACATGGGCGATCCCGCCGGTCACGGGGATGTCGTGCCTCTCGGCCACGGTCGTTCCTACTGCCGAATCAGACAGTCGGGGCCCACGTTGCCCGACATGGCACTAGCGAAGGAAGGAGGGAACGTCGAAGTCGTCTTCCGGGTCCTCGTCGTCGTCGAAGAGCTGGATGCGCTCTCGCCGGGATCGCACCGGCGCGGGATCCGTCGCGACGTCACGATCGGTCGTCGTGAATGCCGGCTCCGGCTCCGTCAGGTCGATCGTGGACTCGTCGTAGCGATCGAATCCGGCGGCGATGACGGTGACCTGGATCTCGTCGTCCAGATTCTCGTCGACCACGGTACCGAAGATGATGTTGGCATCGGGATGGGCCACATCGTGGATGATCTCGGCCGCCTCGCTGACCTCGAACAACCCGAGATCGCTGGAGCCGGCGATGGTGAGCAGAATGCCTCGAGCCCCCTCGATGGAGGCTTCCAGGAGGGGACTGGCGATGGCGGCCCGGGACGCCGCCAGCGCTCGGCCCTCGCCTCCGGCCCGGCCGATACCCATCAGTGCGGAACCGGCCTCGTGCATGATCATGCGGACGTCGGCAAAGTCGGTGTTGATGAGGCCGGGGGTGGTGATCAGATCGGCGATGCCGCTCACACCCTGCAACAGGATCTCGTCGGCCATTCGGAAGGCGGAGACCATCGAGGTCTTCTCGTCGGCGATCGACAGGAGGCGGTCGTTGGGAATGACGATCTGGGTGTCGACCTTGTCCCGGAGCTTCTTGATGCCCTCGTCGGCCTGCACCGCCCGACGTCTCCCCTCGAAACCGAAGGGCCGGGTGATAACGGCAATGGTGAGCGCACCCTGGCTCTTGGCCACCTCGGCGATAACCGGGGCGGCACCGGTTCCGGTGCCACCACCCTCGCCGGCGGTGATGAACACCATGTCGGCTCCGGTCAGCGCCCGGCTGATCTCCTCCCGATGCTCCTCGGCCGCCTGCTCGCCCACGACGGGGTCGCTACCGGCACCCAAACCACGGGTCAGCTCGCGGCCGATGTGAATCTTGGTCTCGGCATCGCTCATCAACAAGGCCTGGGCATCGGTGTTCACGGCGACGAACTCGACGCCCCGAAGCCCGGCATCGATCATTCGGTTGACGGCGTTGCATCCACCGCCGCCGATGCCGACGACCTTGACGACTGCCACATAGTTTTGGCTGCTCATTGAATCCCCAGGCTAGCAGTGTTGGAGTTACAGATCGGGTACCCACGCCATGGGCCTGGGGGCGATCCGGTCGACCCCAGAACTGTCGAGCCACAAGCTTGCTGCTCGAGATAATAGGTCGGCGAGAGCCGACAATGGTGGATGCCGGTCAGCACCGGACATGGTCTCAGCATGTGGTTCCCCCTACTTGGACAACAGGATCACCGGCGTCATCGGTTACGTTTGACCCATCGGCCCGGCGCAAAGCCGGCGCCGCCGGGACTCTCAGATCGAGCATGGACAGACAGGACAGATCGACTCGGGCCAGGACCGTCTCCAGACTCTGGAACTTGGGCCCGAGTTGGCTGCTGTCACCGAAGTTGGCCCGTCCCCCGGCGTCGAGGTCGGCCAACAGCTCACCGTCAACCACCTCCAGTGCCGAGATCCCGGCCGTCAAATGGTCGGGAAGGGCCTGCATGAAGTTGATGGGTAGCGCGACGTCGGGAGGAGCCATCTCCCCCAGCCGGCCCGACGCCTCCACACCGTCGACGGGAAGGAATCCGACAGGTCGGGAGTCGGCGCTCTCGATCTGACGACCCCAATAGTCGACCAGTACAAATCCCGACGGCGACATCAGGGCCAGCACCGGGTCCCGTTCGGTGACGGCGATCGTGACCACGCCGGTCCAGTCTCGGCGGACGTTGACCTCGCCCACCCAGGGCACACGACGGACGGCATCGACGGCATGGTCGATGTCGACGTCAAGGAGGGGTTGGCCGATGACGATGGCCGAGGTGGTGATGATCTCATCGACGTCGGCCCGCTCGGCACCGACCACCACCACCGAGTCGACGTCGAACCAGCCGCTGTTGAACAGACCGATCATGAGCACCGCCAACATCGACACCATGGAGAGGGCGAGGACGAATCGGAAACGTCGGGCCGCCTGTTGCCGCTCGACCTCACTTCGCCGCTGGACGAATCGATTGACCGAACGGGCGGACTGATTCGAGCCCGACCGTGACCGCGTCCGAGATGTGGTACCAGAGCTCGACCCGGCCCGTCGGGTCCGTGTCGATCGTACCGTCGAGCGGCGACCGCCCCGAGAACGGGTTGCGGTCATGATCCCTCCTTCGATGTGGTGGCCGAGGCCGGTTTCCCAGCGCCGGCGGGGCGCGACTCCAGCGATTCGAATCCGATGAGGTGGTTCTCCGGCCGCAACTCCACTCCGGTGGCCGCCGCCACCCGAAGCTGAAGCTCGCGAATCAGATGGAAGACATCGTCGCCCGATCCGTCGGGATCGACCTGGATGAAGTTCGCGTGCTTGGTCGACACCTCGGCCGTTCCCATGCGAAGCCCTTTCAGACCGAGACTGTCGATCAGACGGCCGGCGGAATCACCATCAGGGTTGGCGAACACACTCCCGGCGTTCTGACCCCCGGGCTGGTGGGCTCTCCGCCACCGGACGATCTCGCTGATCTCCGCTTCCGACCGGACCCGGTCACCCGGTTCGAGCTGAAGACAGGCGGACAGCACCAGGTGGTGGGGGGCAATGGCCGAGCGCCGGTAGCCGAAGACCAGATCCGACGGGCTCCAGTTGGACATTTCGCCCGTGGCCAGATCGAAGACCTCGACCTCGGCCACCGAGGCCGCCATGTCCGAGCCGTGCCCGCCTGCGTTCATCCGCACCGCGCCTCCGATCGACCCGGGAACACCGACGGCCCATTCGAATCCGGTGAGGGATGCCGCCGCGGTACGGCGGGCCACCACGGGAAGGAAGGCTGCGCCACCAGCCGTGACCCGATGGCGATCGGCGTCGATGTCGATGTCGGCGAAGGCCTCGCCCAGATGGAGAGCGATACCGGCGAATCCGGCTTCGGCCACCAGCAGGTTCGATCCTTTCCCCACCACCAACGTGGGGCACCGGGATACGGCAACCGCCTTGGCCACCGCGACCAGGTCGTCACGGTGCTCGACATCGACCCACAGCGCGGCCGGACCGCCGGCGCGGTAGGTGCAGTGCGGGGCCAACGACTCGTGGCGTCGGGCCAGCGAACCGAGAACCGCTGCCGCGGCGTCGATGTCGACCGAGGTCACCGCTCGCCCCCAGGATCGGGGTTCGAGCCGTGTGCGGTGGAAGCCGGATCGAGCCCGGCCAGCACGGCATCGGGGATGGTGGTCAGATCGCCGGCCCCGAGGGTCATGCAGAGATCACCGGAGCGAAGCTCGGCCAGCAGTGCGGTGACCAGATCATCCAACCTCTCCACATAACGAACATCCTGCTCCGGATGGTCCTCCCGCACCACCTTGGCGATCAGTTCCCCGGTGATTCCGGCCCGGGGAGCCTCCCCCGAGGCATAGATACCGGTTACGAACAGCACGTCGGCTTCCATGAATGCATCACCGAAGGTTGACCACAGCTGCTCGGTCCGGCTGTAGCGATGGGGCTGGAAGGCGACCACCAGACGCCGCGGTTGTAGGCTGCGGGCGGCCGAGAGGGCGGCCTCGACCTCGGTGGGGAGATGGGCGTAGTCGTCGACCAGCGTTATCCCCTCGGACTCACCCCGAACCTCGAAGCGGCGACCCACCCCACCGAAGCCGCTGAGCGCCTCGGCCGCCCGCTCCAGATCGGCGCCCAGTTCGACGGCCGTGGCCAGAGCGGCGGCAGCGTTCCGGGCATTGTGCATTCCCGGCTGACGAAGATGGAGCTTGACATCACCGCCGGGAGACTCCACCCGGAAGCTGACACCGGTCGGGGTGGGCAGCGCATCGCTGATCCGCCAGCGAGCGCCCCGGGACGTACCGTAGGTAATGGGTTCGGGGCCATCGGTGATGAATTCGATGAGGGCCGCCGCCCCCGGATCGTCGATGCAGATCACCCGGGGTCCGGAGGCCTGGGTCACGAACCGGACGAACGCCTGTCGCAACCGATCGAACCCACCGTAATGCTCCAGATGATCGGGTTCGACATTGGTCACGATCACAGCTTCGGCCTCGAGTTCGACAAAGGTCCCGTCGCTCTCGTCGGCCTCGACCACCAGAAGTTCCCCGGAGCCGACGTCGGCCCCCGAACCCAGGTCACGCAGGTTGCCACCGACGATGAACGCCGGGTCCAGACCGGCCCCTCTCAACGCGGCGGTGAGCATGGCCGACGTGGTCGTCTTGCCGTGGGTCCCGGCCACGGCCACGGTGCGCCACACCCGGGTCAGCTCGGCCAGGATCTCGGCTCGACGGAGTATGGGCAGGCCCCGGCGCCGGGCCTCCTCCATCTCGGGATTGGAGGCCGGGATGGCCGTCGAGTGGGTCACGATCTCGGCATCACCGACGTTGTTCGCGTCGTGACCAACCGAGATGACCATTCCCGCCTGCCGTAGACGGTCGACCACCGCCGAAGACGACAGGTCCGAGCCGCTGACGGCGTGGCCCCGACCGACCAGCACCTCGGCAATGGCGCTCATGCCGGCACCGCCGATCCCGATGATGTGGATGCGGCGAGGTCGGTTCAGATCGACGACGTCGGCCAAGCCTCCGGATCGGGTTCCGGGAACGCCTGTCGACTTGGTGTCACGGGCAATCTCAGTCATGATCGAATTCTCCGATCTCGAGTAGCAGCCGGGCAACGTCGTGGGCCGCCCGGGGTCGGCCGGCGGACCGGGCCCCTTGGATCATCAGCGACCGCCTCTCCTCGTCGTCGACCAGGGGGTCGAGCATGGTGGCCAGCCGGTCGGCATCCAGTTCATGGTCCTCGACCACCAGGGCCCCGCCGACCGCGGCCAGCTGCTCGGCATTGGCCGATTGGTGGTCTCGAGCGGCGATGGGCAGGGGAACCAGGATCGAGGGGAGGCCGGCCACCGCCAACTCGGCCACTGTCGACGCACCGGCCCGACACACCGCCACATCGGCGGCCACCAGAAGGTCGGCCATGTGATCTTCGTACTCCACGCCGACATAGCACAGCCCCGAGCTTTCGGGTTCAGGCATCGACCGTCGGAACTGGGGCCAGTCACGGCGACCGACCACGTGATAGACGGCGACATCTTTGCGGTCGGCCCAGCGGGAAGCCAGCTCGGCCACGGCCTGATTGATTCGGGTCGCACCAAGTGAGCCGGACCATACCACCACCAGGATCCGATCGACAAGAGGATTGGTGGTCTCGCCATCGAAGTCGGGCCAGATCCGTCGGGCAATGCGGTCCGCCGCCGCGGCCGAATCGGCGCCGTCGACGGCTTCGATGATGCTGCGGCGGATGGGATTGCCGGTCACCACGCCGTTGGGAAGGTCGGTACCGGGGAAGGGTACGGCGCAGACCATGGCGGATCGTGCGAAGAAGCGGTTGACGGCGCTGGCCCGGGCATTCTGTTCGGCCACCACCAGTGGAATGCGTAGCAGCACTGCGGCGAGTGAGGCGGCGAACGCGGCATAGCCTCCCAGGCACAGGACCACCCGGGGCCGACGCTTGGCCACCACGGCCACCCCCTTGATCAATCCGGCCACGAGACCGGCCACCGCTCCCACGTTGTCCTTGATGGCCGACGGGGTCAGCCTGCGCTGGATACCCCGGCCGGGCAGGAGGTCGATGGAGAACCCGGCGTCACCGACCAAGGTCTTCTCATTGCCCCGTCGGGCTCCTACAAAGTGGATTCGATCCTGGGCCAGGCCGGCGGCAACGAGGGCCTCGGCCACGGCGATACCGGGATTGGTGTGACCGGCGGTTCCACCTCCGGTGATCAGCACCGAGGGGGTGACGCCGGCCCGCCGATACGGCAATCGGGCGACGAGGGCGGGGCGCCGACTCATGCCGGTTGTCCTGCCTTGGGGGATCGGGTCGACGATGAGGGGGACGACGGCTCCTTGGCCCGACGAGCCACACCGACCAGAAGGCCGGCGGCGGCCAGGGTGGTGACCAGGCTGGAACCGCCGGCCGAGACGAAAGGCAGCGGTTCGCCGGTGGTGGGCAGTACTCCGAGCACGATGGCAATGTTGAGGAAGGCCTGGAACACGAGCCAGATGGTGATGCCGGCGGCCAACAGCATGCCGAACCGATCGGGGGCCCCGAGGGCGGCCCTCACACCGAAGAAGGCGATGAGCACGAAGGCGGCGATGACGGCCGACGCCCCCATCATGCCCACCTCTTCGGCCACGATGGCGAAGATGAAATCCGAGTGGGCCTCGGGCAGGAAGCCCCATTTTGCCCGGCTCGCCCCCAACCCGACCCCCCAGATACCGCCGGAGGCGATTCCGACCTGGCTCTGGATGATCTGGAATCCGTCGCCCTGGGGGTCGGCCCATGGGTCGAGGAAGCTGGTGAGCCGATCCTGGCGATAGGACACGGCCATGGCCAGCACCGCACCGGAGGCGGCCAGACCCGAGGCCCAGGTGACAAGGCTGGACAACTTGGCGCCGGCCACGAACAACATGAGCCAGGCCACTGCGGCCAGCACAATGGGAGTTCCCAACTTCGGCTGCAGCACGATCAACCCGGACACCGCCAGCAGGACCAGCATCACCGGTCGCACGGTCAACTCGGGACGGTCCATTCGTCGTTCCCGCTTGGCCAGCAGGTCGGCGACGAAAATGATCAGCGACAGCTTGGCCAGCTCGGATGGCTGGACGACGAAGGTGCCGACGCCGAGCCAACGGGTGGAGCCGTTGACCGACACCCCGACGCCGGGAATGAGCACCACCACCAGCAGACCAAGGGTGAGTAACAGCAACGGACCGGCCAGCCGGCGCAGGACGCGGTAGTCGAGGCGGGTCGCCACGACGAAGGCCGCCACTCCGATACCGGCCCACATGGCCTGGCGGGAGAACTGGTAGAAGGGTGAGTCGGCGACCTGATGCATGCTGGTCACCGAGGAAGCCGACAGCACCATCACCAGACCGAACAGGGCCAGCACCACGAACACCGCGGTCAAAGCCGCCGCGTTGCGCTCACCGACGTCGGTTGCCGGGAGCTTGCGGCGCCGGCTGGATGCTCGTCCGGTCGACGAGCGCCGGCCCGAACCCCGACGGTTGGACGGTCGGCTGGAGGACCGACCCTCGCCGCCGGCCACACCTCGCCGGGACAGCGACGATGACGAGCGGGTCGATGGGCGACGATCACCGGTCGACCGGTTGCGACTGCCGGCCGACGCCGTCCTGGGTCGGGTTCGTCCGTTGGCTGTGGTCATTGGTTCAGCACCTCCTGTCGAACCAATTCGGTGAAGTCCTGGCCCCGCTGGACATAGTTGGCGTACCAGTCGAACGAGGTGCACGACGGTGACAACACCACGACATCACCGCGACGGGACAGTCGCCGGGCGGCGGCCACGGCCTCGGACATGGATTCGGCCTGCTCCACCGGTACCAGACCCTCGAAAACGGCGGCGATCTCGGGGGTGGCATGGCCGATGGCCACCACCGAACGGACGGGGGGCACGGTATGGGCCAGGGTGTCAAGGCTCAGACCCTTGTTCTTGCCTCCGGCGATGAGTACGACGGACTCGAAGCCGGCCATGGCCGCCACGGTGGCGTGGGGGACGGTGGCCTTGGAGTCGTTGAACCAGCGAACGCCGTCCCTCTCACCCACCAGCTCCAGGCGATGGGGTAGGCCGGCGAAGGTCCGAAGCGTGTCGACTACGGCCGAGATCGAGGCGCCGGCGGCGGTGGAGATGACGGCGCAGGCCAGGGCGTTGGCCACATCGTGGGGCTGCCGCCGGATCAGTTCGTCGATCGCCATGAACGGGCCGTCGGGTCCAACCAGGCTGCCCCGTTGCCAGTCGGGGTACCAGATCTCGTCACCGGGCTCGGCACCGTCGAGGGCCGGAACATCGTTGGGTTCGACGCCGACCGCAAGGTCGTCGGATCGGCGTCGAACCAGCGAGAAGAGGCGAATATCGGCTCCGGACCGGCGGGCTCGACCGAGGTGGGTCATCACCACCGGATCGTCGGCGTTGGCCACCGCCACCGCTCCGGGATCGAGATGGCTCCATATCGACGCCTTGGCCTCCTCGTAGCACTCGAGGTCACGATGGGCGTCGAGATGGTCGGGGGCGAAGTTGAGCCAGACCGCAACCCGAGGGGAGAACCGAGCGCTGTGGCCCAGCCGGAATGACGAGGCCTCGACCACGAACACCTCGGTCTCACCGTGATCCAGGGCCGCCACCAGCGGGACCTCGGTATTGCCCACCGCCTCGGCCACCAGACCCGATCGGTTCAGCACCTCGGTCACCATCATGGTCACGGTTGTCTTGCCGTTGGTGCCGGTGATGGCGGCCATCGGTCGTTTGTCCCAGGCGTGGGCAAGATCAAACTCGCTCAGCACGGGAACACCGTGCTCGGCGGCCAGGGCGAAAACTGGGTGGTTGTCCGGTAATCCCGGGCTGGGCAGCAGCGCCGATGCCCGATCCACCAGGTGGAGCAGCCGTTCGGGCGATGGATGCTGGTGGAGCTCGACTCCGAGGATCTCGGCCGCGGCGAGGGCGTCGGGGTTGGCGGCATCGTCCACCACAGCCGGTTGATGACCTCGCCGGATCAAGGCCTCGGCCACCGCCTTACCGGTGATACCGAAGCCGACGATAAGGGGTCGGTCGAGCGGCAGCGGACTCGTAACGGTCACCGGTCTTGTGGCGGCGGTCTGCCGGTCCGTAGCGCTCATGAACCGACCGCCCCGACGTAGTCGGCGTAGAACAGCCCAAGAGCAATCAGTGTCAAGGCACCGCCGATCAGCCAGAACCGGATGATGACCTTGGTCTCCTTCCATCCCAGCAGCTCGAAATGGTGGTGGAGCGGCGCCATTCGGAACAGCCGCCTGCCCCCTGTGATCTTGAAGAATCCGACCTGGAGGATCACGGCCAGGGCTTCCATGACATAGATGCCACCGATGATGGGCAGTAGCAGGTGGGTGTTGGTGGCCAGGGCCAGGGTTGCCAGTCCGGTCCCGATGGCCAGAGATCCGGTGTCGCCCATGAAGATCTCGGCCGGGGCGGCGTTGAACCAAAGGAAACCGGCACAGGCCGCCATCATGGTCACCGCCACCACCGACAGATCGAGAGCGTGGGGCACCTGGTAGATGTCGTTGAAGAGGTCGTCGTCGACGTTCTGGCGGAAGATCCAGAACCCTATGAGAGTGAAGGCGGCATAGGAGAAGATGCCGGAGCCGGCGGCCAGGCCGTCCAGCCCGTCGGTCAGGTTGACGGCGTTGGAAGTGGCGTAAATGAGGACGACGGCCCAGATACCCCAGCCCCACGGTCCGAACTCGATGCCAAGGAAGTCATGGCGGGCGAAACCCAGCGAGGTCGGGATGGAGGTGAACTGACTGCTCAGCACGGCGAACAACACGGCCACCGTCACCAGGCCGGCCGTCTTCGTTCTGGCGTTCAGGCCGAGGTTCCGCTCCCGTGACACCTTGATCCAGTCGTCGAGGAACCCCACGAAGCCGGCGGTGCAGATCGCCCCCATGACCAGGAGGCCGCTGCGGGTGATGATGGCACTTTGGCCGGGCGAGAGGCTGAGCAAGAGGTCACTGAGCAGGTAGCCACCGGCCGCCCCCAGCACGATACCGACGCCACCCATGGTGGGCGTGCCGGCCTTGATCATGTGGCCCTGGGGTCCGTCCTCCCGAATGGGCTGGCCGATCTTGGATCGAGTCAGGATGTCGATGAGGAGCTGGGTGCCCAGGATCGACAAGGTCAGGGCGATCCCGGCGGCAAGCAGAAGTCGTATCACGTCGCCGCCCCCAGAACGGTGAGGGCCACCTGGCGATCATCGAAGGCCAGGGTTTGGTCGCCGACGATCTGGTAGGTCTCGTGACCTTTGCCGGCGATGAGGACGACGTCACCGGGTTCGGCCCGACTCAGCCCGGCGGCGATGGCGGCCCGCCGATCGGGTTCGACCAGGGCGGCCTTCGGATCGCGCAGACCACCGATAATCGAGTCGATGATGGCCATGGGATCCTCGGAACGAGGATTGTCTGAGGTGATGACGACCACGTCTGCGCCTTTCTCCGCAACCTGGCCCATTTCCGGGCGCTTCCGGACGTCACGGTCTCCGCCGCAGCCGAAGATCACCAAGACCCGATTGTCACCGGCCACTTGTCGAGCTGCCGCCAGGGCGGACTGGAGGGCGTCCGGTGTGTGAGCGTAGTCGACGGCGACATGGAACGGTTGACCCCCTTCCACCAATTCGAACCGGCCCCGCACCGGTCTGGTTTCGGCCAGCGCCGAGACCACATCGACCTCACTCACACCGAGGGCGACGGCGGTGGTCGCCGCTGCCAGCGCGTTGCGAACGTTGTGGGCCCCGGCCAGGGGCAGCCGAACCCGGTGACCCCGCCAACGGAATCGGGCCACCGAGCCGTCGAAGCCGAGGCCCTCGGCCTGGGCCAGGTCATAGGTGAGGACCGTCTCCATCGACGAGCGGGCCATGTCGGCCAGCCGCCGGCCATAGGGGTCGTCGGTGTTGATCACTCCTATGGCGGAGAAGTCGTCGACGAAGAGGCGGGACTTGGCCTCGAAGTAGGCCTCGACGGTGCCGTGGAAGTCAAGATGGTCCCGACCGAGGTTGGTGAAGACGGCGGCCGCGAACCGTGTGCCGACCACCCGGTGCAGGCTCAGGGCGTGAGACGAAACCTCCATGGCGATGGCGAGCACGCCGTCACGCACGGCCCGGGCCAGGAGACGCTGCAGGTCGCTGGACTCCGGCGTGGTTCGTGCCCCCTTGACCGTGCCGATGATCTCGGTGTTCGATCCCGCCCGGCGGAAGATGTCGTCCAGTAGCTGCACCACCGAGCTCTTGCCGTTGGTACCGGTGACGCCGATGACGGTTAGGTGGTCCGACGGCCGGCCGTGGACTTCGGCCGCAGCCAGACCCATGACGGCCCTGGCGTCATCGACCACGATCCGAGGCACGGCGAGGTCCAACTCCCGCTCCGCCAGCACCGCACTCGCCCCGGCCGACACCGCCGCCGGTGCGAAATCGTGGCCGTTCACGTTGGCCCCGGGGATACAGCAGTACAGCCATCGCGGTCCGACCTGGCGGGAGTCATGGGTGACATCGACGATGGCGATGCCGTCTGACGATGCCAACCCGTGGATCACACCACCGCACACGGCGGCCAGATGATCGATCGTGACCGACTCCGGCTCCCGCTCGACGCCGGCCGCACTCACTGTGATGCCGCCTCACCCGGTACCGACATCGCCGATTCGGGATCGGGGGCGGCCTGCCGGCCGTCGACAGGGCCGTCGACGGATGAGTCGGAGTGGGGGATCGACTCGAGTGCCGCGGCGGGCTCGGCCGCCTCGGCAGGTTTGGCCCGCACCCTGACATCGGGGTTGGTGGGCTCGGTATCGGGGGGGACACCGAGGATGCGCAATGCGTAGAGGGCAACCTCGGAGAACACTGGAGCGGCAACCGCCGAGGCCGACCAACCCCGCTGGGGTTCATCGACCACCACCACCATCGAAAGCTGGGGAGCGTGGGCGGGGACAAACCCGGCGAAGGTGGCGGTGTAGCGGCGGTTGCCGGGACCGCCGTACCCGAACACGCCGTTGTCCTCGAACACCTTCCACGCCGTTCCCGTCTTCCCGGCCACGGTGTAGCCGTCGATTGCCGCCGTCTTGCCGGTTCCGTTGTCGACCACACCAACCAGTATGTCGGCCATGGTCCACGCTGTTTCCGCGCTCAGCACCGGTTTTGCCGGGGGAAGATTGCGGGGGTAGTCGACACCCTCGGGTGAGCGCAACGAACGAACCAGTGACAGGTTCTGGTACAGCCCGTCATTGGCGAGGACGTTGTAGGCGGCGGCCAACTGGGCGGCGGTGACCGTGATGCCCTGACCGATGGGAATGGAGGCCGAGTCGGCGCCCTGCCATTCCTCCGGTTCCCGAACGGTGCCTGCCTCCTCCCCCTTGGCCCCGATGCCGCTCAGTTGACCGAAACCGAACCGGTTCTGGTAGCGATGCACCGTGCCGGGACCGACCTGTTGAGCGATCCTGATCGTCCCGACGTTCATGGAATTGGCCATGATCTGTGAGACCGGGAAAGGAGCGCCGGGATGGTAGGGATCGTCGGTGAAGGTAGCGCCGCCGACCCTGATCGACGACGGCACCTCGACCATCGTGTCGGCGCTGAATCCGAGCTCCTCCACGGCGGCGGCGATGGTTATCGGCTTGAGCACCGAGCCCGGCTCAAAGGTGTCGACCAAAGCCTTGTTCTTACCGGGAATGATGCAGCTGCCGTCACCGGTACCGTTGTCGTCGCGTTCCACCGACGCCATGGCCAGGATCTCGCTTGTCCGAGGATCGGTGAGGACCGCGGTGGCTCCCCTGGCCCCGGTGTCGGCACAATGCTCGATCAGGGCCTGCTCCACGACGTGCTGGATACGGTAATCGATGGTCAACACCACGTCGTAGCCGGCCGAGCCGGGTTTGACCTTCCAATCACCGACGCTGATACTGCCGAATCGGGCTCGCTCGAACACCTCCTCGCCCGGTATGCCGGTCATGGCCTCGTCGTACTGGCTCTCCACCCCGTAGATACCGCGCTCGTCAGGATCGACTCGGCCGATGATGGGCTTGGCCAAGTCCCCGCCGGGATAGATCCGCTCCTCCTCGGGCTGGACGTAGATCCCGATCAAGGCCTTCGATACCTCATCGTCCTGCTTCAACTCCTCGAGCTGAGCGGCGATATCATCGGTGATGCTCCGAGTCAGGAGCTCGTAGTGATCGTTCTCCGACTTCGGTTGTAGCAGTTGGGCCAGTTGACCGGCCTCGATTCCCACATAGGGGGCCAGCAGTGCGGCCGTCGCTCGGGGATCGGTGATCTGGGACGGATCGGCCACGACCTGATGGCCCGGGGTCGACGAGGCCAATACGAACCCGTTCCGGTCGACGATGTGACCTCTATAGGCCGGCACGGTGCGCACCCCGGTTCGTTGGGTTTCACCCAGTGCTCGATATCGATCGGGGCGGACGACCTGGAGATCGACGAGCACGGCCACGTAGCCGGCCCCGATCAGGGCGAAGACGATCAGTACGACGACCAGCCGGTTGAGAGGATCGCGGGGCTTGGCCGTTCGTCGATATCTGGATCGCCGTACCGCCCGACGCTTCTCGTCTCGTGAGCTGGCTCGCCGACCGATCATCCGCTCTGTAGTCCCGTCGAGCCTGCGACCGCCGAGTCGAAACCGCCGGACACCGCTCGAATTCCTGCCACCGTGGTCAGCACCGGAGCCGCCGCCTGGGACTCGATGACCGAGCCGGCGTCGATTGTGGGGGCGACGACGGTCGTGGTGGCGGCCTGCGACGCCCCGACGTCGAACACGGCTGCAGCAGCCTCGTCCGATCCGCCTGCCACGCCGGCCTCGGTTCCGGCCAGGGCTCCGCCCTCGCTCGGTGCCGGCGCATCCGCCGCCACCTCCAGACCGGATACGGGAGCCGTCTGCGACACCAGAACGATCGGTGTCGCCACCCGGGGGGCGGGAGCAACCGCGGCCAGATAGACGGGTTCGGTGGCCCGGACCATGCCCAGCTCATCGGCACGACGGATAATGGCGCCGGGAGCCGACGATTCCTCGACCGCCCGCCGGAGCCTGGCCCGCTCGGCCTCGGCCTCCATGATCCGACCCCGCAAGACGTCGAGCTCGTGCTGATCGGCAACCAGCTGGGCCTGGACCAGAGCCACGGCGAAGAATCCAACCAGCAACACGACAAAGGTGACGATGGCAATGGTCCGTCGCCGAGCCCGGCTGCGGATCGACGCCTGGTCGATGACCCGAAGCGACGGACGCATGAATTCGGGACGGACCAGCCGGGACGCCGGGCGGGAGCTGGGCCGGGTTGACAGCACCGAACGCCGACCGGACAGGGTCGACTCGCGTGAGCGTCGGGCGGCAACTGCTGTCATGGACTGTCGGACCTTTCGGTTTTTGGTTATGGGCTACGAATTTTCGGGACCGAACGCTCGGTTCGATCTGGTGTAACTGTGGTCAATTCCGCCTGTCGTCCATTCCGGGTCCAACCACGGTCGACGACGTTCATCGCCGTCGATCGGCGCGGCACCCGCCGCTGATCTGGTCTCCGCCGATCCACCGCCCCGCCAAGGTCCGATCCCACCGCCGGGGAACCTAGGCCGCGATCCGCTCTATGGCCCGTAGCCGGGCGCTGCCGGCTCGGGGATTCTTTTCGATTTCTGCAGCCTCCGGTTGCCGTGACGCCGGTCGAATCACCCGGTATGGCAGCTGCGGGGGTTCGACCGGCAGCCGCGGCGTCGAGTTGATCGTCGTCCTTTGGCGAAACGCACCCTTCACAATGCGATCCTCGCCGGAGTGATAGGTGAGCACCAGCCCTCGCCCGCCGACCATCAACGCATCGAGAGCCTGTTCCAGGGCGGAGGCCAAGACCCCGAGTTCGTCGTTCACCTCGATTCGGATGGCCTGGAACGTCCTCTTGGCCGGGTGGCCGCCGGTCCGTCTCGCTGCGGCGGGAATGGCCGCAACCACCGCCTGGGCCAGTTCGGTTGTGGTTCGAACCGGTCGGGCGTCGATGATGGCGTCGGCGATCCGGGAGGCGAATCGTTCATCGGCGTTCCGGCGCAGGATGGCCGTGAGCTCTCGCCGATCGTAGGTGTTGACCACATCGGCGGCGGTCAACGAACCGTCGATGTCCATTCTCATGTCAAGGGGTCCTTCTTTTCGATAGCTGAAGCCTCGTTCCGCCCGATCGAGCTGGGGGGAACTGACACCGAGATCGAACAGGAAGCCACTGAGGCCACCGAGTTCGGAGTCGGCCGTCGACTCGATCTCGGCCAGTACCCGGCCCAGTTGATCGAAGCGAACCCGCCTCAGCCGGACCCGGGAACCAAAGGGGGCCAGTCGGCGCTCGGCGGCGGTGATTGCGGTCTGGTCTTGATCCAGACCGAGGATTTCAAGGTGCGGATGGGCGGCCAGCAGGGCCTCGGCGTGTCCGCCACCGCCGACCGTGGCGTCGAGGAAGAGCCCGGTTGGCACCGGCTCGACCAGGGCGACGATGTCGTGGACCATGACCGGCTCGTGCCTGAACCCCTCGCGGCCGGGAGCCGATGCTTCCGGTGGTTGCGTCTCGCCGTGCTGCGACTTCGCAGGCTGCGATCCCGATCCGGGACGATGCTCAACCATCGCTCGAAGGGGCAGATCCCTAGCTACTCATCGGCCATCGATAACCCCCCGGACTGCAGCGTGCGCCAGGTTTTGTCTCCTGGTTGGCACTAAGGGAAGTAGCGGGCGGAGTCGTGGGGCAGAAGCACTTCCCTTCGCCTCCCGGGAGGTAATCGATGAACGATGGAGGTAAGTTTCGGTTCGCCCGCTCTCCTTTCTGTCAGTTTCGTCTGCGGTTGCCGTCGGGGCTTGTGATTCGATACGGGGTTGTGTGGGGCCGTTTACAGGCCGAGGCGGGCTACCGCCTCTGCCAGCTCCTCGGCTGCCTCGTCGGTGCCGAGGTCTTGTGCGTAGGTCTCGGCCGGCCAGATCTCAACCCGGTCGTACAGACCGGAGATGATGACCTGTGAGCCGAAACCCAGCTCATCCAACAATTCACGGGGCAACGTGATGCGACCGGCGGAGTCGAGCTTCACCTCTCGCACGCTGTTCATCAGCTTCCTGAACACCCGCATCGAGATGCGGGACGCTGCCGATTCCGCTTTCCACTTCTCGGCCACGAGCCGGAACTCGTCGGCACTCCATAAACCAAGGCACCCATCGAGCTGGGTGATGTAACCACGCTCGGCCACGAATGCCCGAAACGGAGCGGGGAGGACAACACGGCCCTTGTCGTCGACCGAATGGTCGTATTGGCCGACAAACACC
>JAHEJM010000053.1:0-10116 GCA_024638815.1 Acidimicrobiales bacterium
CTTGGCCTCGGCCGACAGCGGCTGGCGGAACACTCCGTCGGGTATGGCGCCACCGGATCGCACCAGCGCCACATGCCACGATGGCGAGCTGCCCAGCGCCCATCGCAACGAGGACAGGGCGACTCGACCAACTGCTTCATCCCGCGGGCCGGGTTCAACGCCGACGGCCGACCGAAGCTTCTCGGGGATGGTCACGGCGGCGGCCCCGAACAACAAACGGTAGGCGGCCCGAACCGGCAGGGCCAATGGCGGTTTGCGCAGGAACTCCACCGCCTCCCGCTGACCCGATGACGAGGCAACGGCCGGATGGTTCTCCAGCCACGCCGACAGCTCGGCCGCCGTTGACGGCAGAGGGTCGGCGTCGAGCAGGCGACCGACGGCCTGTTGTTCCACCACAAACCGATCGGCCTCCTCGGTGGTCAGCGCCACACGGCCGTAGTGCTGGTAGGCCACCAGGAACGAGTCGGTGAGGGCGTTGTGGACCCAGGCCGCCAGCTCCGGGGTCCCGGCCGAGTAGGGGCGACCCCGGGAGGACTCGCCCCGCACCGGGGCGTGGGCCCGACGGACCACGGCCACCGCCTCCTCCACCTCCGGCATGGCCCCGTAGGTGGTGGCGGTGACATAGAACGAGGTCCGGGACAGTCGGCCCAGCGGATCCTCCTGATAGGTCGAGTGGTCGGCCACACCGGCCACCACCTCGGGGTGGGCGGCCTGGATGAGTAGGGCTCGGATTCCGCCGACGAATGCCGACACGTCGCCGATGACCTGCCACGACACCGAATCCGGACCGAACAGACCGGGGTCGCCGAGATACTGCAGGGTGTCGGCCAGCGGAACCGGGCCGTGGCTGAACAGACCGTGGGTGGTCTCCACCACCTGGTCTCGACCGACGTCGACCGCGTGCCGGGCCCGGTCACGAAGTAGATCGAGTGCGGTACCGATCGATGGATCGACCATCGGCCTGGATCCCACCGTCAGTCGGCCGGGGTGTAGAAGCCGATGGCCAGCGGGCCCAGCTTCAGATCCAGAGCCTGGTCGAATTGATGGGCCGACCCCTCGACGGTGTCCAAGGTCTCGGGATTGACGATGCCGCTGCCGCCGAAGTCGGTGTGATCGGACTCCAACAGTGGCTTCCAGGTTCCGGCCACCGGCACCCCGATGTGATAGTCGTGGCGAGGCACCGGGGTCATGTTGACGGTGATGAGGATGGGCCGGGAGGCGCCATCTCCTCCGGCACCGACTTCCTCGGTGCCCTCCACCGAGCCCGGGGGGTGGCGGAGGAATGCGAACACACTGTTGGTGTCGTCGTCGCCGATTATCCAGGTGAATCCGACGTCGCCGCAGTCGCCGACGTACATCGACCGCTCGGCCCGATACAGCTCGTTGAGCTTGGTCACGAAGTACCGCAGGCTGCGGTGAGCGTCGTCGGCCAGCAGCCCCCAGTCCAGTTCGGTTTCGTGCTGCCATTCCCGTAGATGTCCGAATTCGCCCCCCATGAACAGCAGTTTCTTGCCCGGTACCGCCCACTGGTAGCCATAGAGCAATCGAAGGTTGGCCAGCTTCTGCCAGTGGTCGCCGGGCATGGCCTGATACAGCGACCCTTTGCCGTGCACCACCTCGTCGTGGGACAGGGGGAGCACATAGTTCTCCGACGACTGGTAGACCGAGCGGAAGGTCAGCTCGTTGTGGTGGTGGCGGCGATGGATGGGGTCCCGCTTCATGTAGTGCAGGGTGTCGTGCATCCACCCCATGTCCCACTTGTAGCCGAAGCCCAGACCGCCGGCGTCCACCGGCTTGGTCACACCGGGCCAGGCCGTCGACTCCTCGGCGATGACCTGGAGGCCGGGATAACGCTCGTACAGCGTTCGGTTCAGCTCCTGGAGGAGGCTGACCGCTCCCAGATTCTCGTTGCCGCCCTGCTCGTTGGGGATCCAGTCGCCGTCCTTGCGGGAGTAATCGCGATAGAGCATGGAGGCCACGGCGTCGACCCGCAACCCGTCCACGTGGTACACCGAGGCCCAGAAGTGGGCGCTGGAGAGCAGGAAGCTGCGGACCTCGTTTCGGTCGTAGTTGAAGATGCAGCTGTTCCAGTCCGGGTGGTAGCCCATGCGGGGGTCGGCGTGGTCGAACAGATGAGTGCCGTCGAAGGTGGCCAGCCCGTGCGGATCGGATGGGAAGTGTGACGGCACCCAGTCCAGGATCACACCGATGCCGGCCTGGTGGAGCCGATCGACCAGGGCCATGAAATCGGACGGTTCGCCGTAGCGGGCGCTGGGGGCGAAGTAGCCGGTGGTCTGGTAGCCCCACGATCCGTAGAACGGGTGCTCGGTCACCGGTAGCAGCTGGACGTGGGTGAACCCGGTCTCGGCGATGTAGGCCACCAGCTGCTCGGCCAGGGCCGGGTAGCCACCCGGTTCGTAGCGCCACGAGCCAAGGTGGAGTTCGTAGATGGAGATCGGACGGTCGAAGGCCAGGTTGTCACCTCGACCGGCCATCCAGTCGCCGTCGCCCCAGTCATAACCCAGCTCGGTGATGATGGAGGCGGTGCGGGGCGGCTCCTCATGGGCGAAACCGAAGGGGTCGGCCTTGTCGAAGGCCGGCCCGTCCTGGGGCTGAATGCGGTACTTGTAGGTCTGGCCCACCTGACCCGGCGCCGTGCCCCGCCAAACCCCCGATGGGTCCGGCTGGAGGGCGTAGTCGTCGGAGGTGGTCCAGTGGTTGAACTCTCCCACCACGTGCACGGCTCGGGCGTTGGGAGCCCAAACCCGGAAGGTCACGGTGTCCGCTGCACCATCGTCGTGCCCGACCGATGGATGGGCGCCCAACACCTCCCATGCGCTGAGATGGGTTCCGCCGTTGAACGACCAGGCGTCGTCGGCCGTGAACCCTCGACTAGTGATGTTTCGGGTCTGGCTCATAACAGGTTCTCCCACAGATAGACGGCGCCCGTGCCATCGGGCAGGGTAAGGCGTTTTTCATCGACCTCGACGCCGGGGCTGACAATTCGCCGGGTGGCGGTAGCAGAAGTCAGCTCGGGCCATGGGCTGCGATCGACGGTGAGGAGCTCGTCGGCCATGATCCGGACCGGGGAGCCGGCCATGTTGGCCACCGTGGCCACCAGCACCGATCCATCGGGCGAGATCCTGTGGCCACGGTACACCACGTGGTCACCGGCCGTCCGCGAGATCTTCTCCACCTTCTCCACCAGGTCGTCGGCCCGACAGTCGTGGCCCAACCACGGAAGGCGGCGGCGCAGCACACGGATGGCGGTGGCGAACTCGACCCGCTCGGGATCGAGCAAACTCAGATGACGACCGACGTTGCACAGCTCGTGGACATCGGTCATGAAGTCGAATGCCAGCAGACCGATTCCCTCGGCTCCATGCCTCAGCTCCTCGGGGACCGCGTCCCGGGCCAGGGCTGCGGCCATGGCCTCGAGGTCATAGTCGGTGGTGGCCACCAGCCCACCGATCCGGCCCAAGAACGTCCGGAGCCCGGAACGGGAGGTGAAGCCGTGGCGCTTGGTCCGCCACATGACGTCGGACCGCCGGTAGTCGTCGTCGGTCAGCTGCCAGTCGAGGAAGCCGGCCTCCTCGCACATGACCTTGACCCCGTACACGTCGTCGGTTGTGCGCACGAAGGCCCACGGGGTTCGAGTGGTGGCCTGAAGGAAGTCCATGGGGATGCCGGGGAGCAGGGCATAGGACACTGCGGTCACCGCGGCATTGTCGTAGGCGTTGTCGAGGATGGTCGGCAGGTCGTCGCCCAGGAACCGGTTGATGGGCTTGTCGGGGTCGACCTGGGTCCCCCGCCGCACGGTGTCGTGGTTGGCACAACCGCTGATCCAATTGCCCCCGTGGTCGATGATCTGCTCCACCCGCCACCACTTGTCGGACCAGAAGCCCTCCAGCATCGGCGTGTTGTGAGCGAAGATCAGGGGACCCCATTGATAGGTGTCGGGCTGAAGCTCGATGACGTCGCGGTAGGTGGACGACGTCTCCCACCCCTCATCGGGCCACGGTCGGCCGTCCTCGAAGATCATCCACATCCGGCGGGTGTGGGGCCCGATCTCCTGGGGCACATCACTCATCGACTGGAGGTAGTCGTCATCGTAGGCCACCTGACCGGCCCGAGGGTCGTAGAACTTGAAATCCTGGGCCCCGTCGACTCGCAGCCCGTCACAGCCGGTGTTGACCCGACGCCGCTGCATCTCCAGCAGGATGGCCCGAACCGTCGGATCCTGATGGTTGAGATCCTGGCCGTACATGTTCGGGCCCTTGAAGAACCGGCTGGGCAGCACCTGGAGAGCCTGGTTGTCGGCGTGACCGTAGACCAGATCGTAGATCAGCATCATCGGTTCGGGCAGGGCGTGAAGGGCCTCGGCCAGGGCCACCAACTCGTCGGGGCGGCGGGTTCGCAGCAGCGACGGGTTCACGGCCGAGGACGAGGCCACGATGTTGTCGTAGCCCCAGTTCTTGTTCTCGGGGTGACGCAGCAGCACTCCGACAAGGCCCGCCATCTCGTCGATCTGTACCACCACGGAGAAGGTGGTTGAGGCACCGGGTCGCTCGATGGTGGGATCCGCGGGCAGGGGTTGGATGGCGTCGTAGTTGACGTAGACCTGCTCGGCCGGGTCCAGCGGCCGGCCACGGCGTTGCTTGTCGCCGATGGCCCGATAGGTCTCGGCCAGATCGGCCACGGTGCCCCCGGCGGTGGCGGTGGGAATGTGGAGTTCGAGAATCGACGTCGGCGGCTCGGGGTCGGTGGCGAAATGATCGAGGTCGGCCCGGTTCCGCTCCAGACTGATCATGTCGTAGACCTCGGCCGGGGCGAAGGAGCCGTAGGGAACCGAGTCGGCCAGCAGATCGTGCACGGTGATGGTCTCACCGGCCGGGGTGGTGGCCTGAACCCAGTAGAAGCTTCCGGCGCGCTCGGCGTTGCCGGCCCGGATGCCGTCGACCACGGCCCACAGGTAGTCACCGTCATGGGTCAGGGGCACTTCGAAGTGGTGGAACGGTACCGCTTGCAGGGGTCGGGTGAAGTCGATGTCGTCGACCGGAGTGAAAAGGTGGAGCTGGATGATCTTGTCCACGATGCGTTGTTCACCCAGCTCGGGGGCCCAGAAGCCGAAGCTGGTCAGCCCCGTGTCGGGGTCGTGGTGGGCGCCGAGGAGGCGGGCCAGGTGCTGGCGGGACTCGAATGAGGTCAACTCGGTGTTGCCCCGGATCTCGGCCGCCGTGGCCACCAGCTTCTCGGTCGCCGCCTCGTCCCGTACCGGTACCACTTCGTCAACATGCTCGCTCGACACCTGCGTCATGGCCTGTTGTCATCCTCCCCCTGTTGCGTGCCCGGTTCTGTCACCGTCTCCTGTCCCCGTTTCTGTCCCCGTGTCCTGACACCAATCTTCGTTCCCGATACCCGTTCCGACAACTTGCCGCCCACTTCATCGGTCACCGAGCGGAAAAAGGCAGAACGGGTGGCCTGCAGGATCGAGCATGACCCGCACATGGCGTTGGGGCTGATGAAGGGCCGACGTCGCTCCGAGCTCGACGGCCCGAGCCACCGCCGCCTCCAACTCACCCGTCCCACCGGCCATACCGATGTCGAGGTGCATCATCATCTGCTGATGGCCGGGGGCCGGGGGCCACGTCGGTGCCTTGAACCCTTCCTCGGTCTGGAACGACAGCCCGGGCCCGCCGTCGGGGTTGCGGAGGATGATCCAGTCGCCGTCGTCGCCGTCGTCGCCGTCGACCCCGACCGGCCAATCGAGCAGCTCGGCATAGAACCGGGCCAGGTCTCGGGCGAAGGGAGCGCCGATGACCGTGTTGGCCAAGTTGAAGCCGGGCCGGGTTTCGAGTTCGGTCCACTCCTGCCCGTTCATCGGCCGTCGAGCACCTGGACCAGGGCGGCGAGTAGCCCCGCCTCGGAATGGGGCTCGGCCACCATCGTGACCTCGATGGCCAGGGCCCGGGCTCGAACGGCGGTGCGGGGGCCGATACAGATCACGATCGGAGGGACGGCGGTATGACCGAATCGGGCCACAAATCGCTCCACCGTCGAGGGCGAGGTGAAGGCGATGGCATCGGCGGCGGCCACGTCGGCCCGAACTCGGGCGTCCTCGATTCGGTCGGCGATGCCGGCCGGGGCCGAGGTTCGGTACGCCACCACCTGGTCCACCTGGTAGCCGCAGGCGCGTAGCCCCTTGGCCACCGTCGGTGCCGCCAACTCGGCCAGGGCGGCCAGCACCCGGGGTGGACCGGCAACCGGGTGGGTATCGGGGGCCGGGAACTGCTCGACCAGATCGGCAGCGGTGGCCTTCGATGGGACGAAGGAGACCGGCCAACCCTGATCGCCGGCCGCCGCCTCGGTGGCCGGACCGACCACGGCCAAGGACACATGCGGCGGCCATCGGGTGGACTCGTCGGAGTCCCCCACCCGTTCCAGGGCCCGGGCCATGGCCCGAACCCCGTTGGCCGAGGTCAGCACCACCCAGTGGTAGAGATCGAGGTTGGCGGCGGCGGCGACCAGGGCATTGCCCTTGTCGGCCGGGGCCTCGACCTCGATCATGGGCATACTGAGGGCGGCCAGGCCGTGGCCGTCGAGCTTGTCGGCCAAACGGAGGTTGTCCTCGTCGGCCCTGGTCAGCACGACGACCGGCCGTGATCGATCCGTCGATCGATCCTCAGGGTCGATCACAGGCCGGTGATGGTTTCGTCGGTGATTCGACGCATCAGACCGCGGCCTCGAGTCGTTTGCGCAGGGCGCGAGCCAGGACGCGCCCGGGCTCGGCCGACGGGACACCGACTTCCACGTGACGCTGGAGGTTCTTGCAGTGCTCGTCGGCCAGGATGCCCCGGATCGTGATGCGAACCTGGCCATCGACGGCCGCCACCGTGGCATGGGCTCCGGCCGGCAGGGTACAGTCGCCGCCCAGCTCGGCCAGGAATGATCGCTCGGCTTCGACGGCAAGGGCGGTCACCGGATGGTTGATCCTGGCCACCAGATCCCGCAGATCGCGGCGCTCGGCCGGAACCTCGACCGCCAACGCTCCCTGTCCGACCTGGGGCACGAAGGCGACCGGGTCCAGGATCTCCATGGTCCGTGGTGCGAGACCTAGCCGCTCCAGTGCCACTGCGGCCATGATCAAACCGTCGGGACACGACGAGTTGTCGATGGGCTGGGTGTCGCCGGGCGGAGGCGCCGAGGTGGGGGCATCGACATGCTCGACGATTGCTTCCAGCCGGGCCAATCGTGTGGCGATGTTGCCCCGTAGTTCGCAGAACTCGATCTGCGGGTGGCGGGCCCGGAGCAGGGCCCGGCGTCGATTGGAGCCGGTGGCGACAACCATTGTCCGGTCGACGGTCTCGGCCGCCTCATCCAATAGTGCGGTCGTCACCCCGACCAGGGCGTCGCGGGGATCACCCCGCTCAGGGTAGGCGGCCACCGCCAGACCGTCGGGGGTGAGGGCTTGGAGGTCCTTGGCCGAGTGCACGGCCAGATCGGCATGACCGGCCAGCACCACCTGCTGGATCTCCTTGGAGAACGCCCCCTTGCCCCCGAGTTGGGCGATAGTGGCGGTCAGATCGAGGTCGGCGAAGGTGTCCGAGGGCACGATGAGGACGTCCAGCGTCGCCTCGACTTGGCGGAGCAGCTGGGCCACGTGATTTGCTTGCCACAGGGCAAGCGGGCTCTTGCGGGTCGCGATCCTGAGTTCCGTAGGAGTCAGGGTAACGGCTAGGTTGGAGCGACAGGCTGCCGAACCGGCCCGAACCCCCCTCGACATCCGACCAGATCAGCAAGTTAGCCACCGGGCCATCCGGAGCTTCAGGAGGACCACATCATGAGTGAGAACGCCGAAAAGGCCTACGAGGCCGTCAAGTCGCAGATCGGCAACGAAGCCAAGGCCGGGGACTGGCTGGAAATCGACCAGCAGCGAATCAACGACTTCGCCGATGCCACCCTGGATCATCAGTTCATCCACATCGACCCGGAGAAGGCGGCGGCCCTGACCCCGTTCGGGGGCACCATCGCCCACGGGTTCCTGACACTGTCGCTGCTGGTGCATTTGTCGCAGTCGATTCCCAGTGACATGCCCGCACCCGAGGGCCTGCTCATGGGGGTCAACTACGGCCTCAACAAGGTCCGGTTCATCAACCCGGTGCCGGTCGACTCGCGGGTCCGGGCCACGTCCCGGGTCATCGATGTCACCCTCAAGGGAGGCTCGGTCGACCAGATCAACGAGATGACGGTGGAGATCGAGGGCCAGGAGAAGCCGGCCCTGGTCGCCGAGTGGATCATGCGCCTGGTGTTCGCTTAGGCCGCATCGGCTTCACTCGCCTATCGCTGCCCGACATAGGCCGAGAACGCCGGCGTTTCTCTGAGCCTGGCAGCCAGGTTGTTCAGGCGGGTCTCGGGGACACGCTGGGCGTCGTCGACGCCAAGCCGGGAGAAGATGCGGGGGCCACACTGATCGCCGGGCAGATCGGCCGGCCTCGGGATCACGTGTACATGGACGTGGCGGTGATCGGGATGCTCGGCGAACTGGGCGATGTAGGTGCGCTCGCAGCCAGTGGCCGCTTCCAGCGCGGCTGAAACTCGCACGATCAGCAGACCCAGTTCCTGTGCTTCGCCCTCGGTCATCTGGGACAGGGCGGTGATATGGCGCCGGGCGACCAGGACCAGCCAACCCTCGAGCGAGGCGTCGTAGGCATGGGCCAGATCCCAACCCTCGGTTCGAACGATGGCGTCCCACGGCGGCGCGGTGCCGTCGTCCCGCCTCCTGATCAGCTCACAACTCATGCAACCGTCCATAGGCGACAGTCTTTCACTCCGAAGCGCTCGATGGCCTCCCACAACGACGCCGGCTGAACATCCGATGACGGCTGAGCGGCACCCGGGCCGCGAGTATCCCATGGCGGCTTTGACCGGTCGACGCAAACACCCGACCATCAAGGCCGGGCGAACGGGATTATCGCTCATCGGGCCCGGGCCAGTACGCATGATATGTGGGTGATCGTGAGATCACCTACATATCGCCGGGACCCGCTCGCTCATTGGGGCTCCAATCTGGTACTGGTCGCCTCCGACGAGACCCGGCCCGGGGTGGCGGCCGACCAGAGCTAGATTGGCTGACGTGATGGCACACGACGGATACGTCGACCGAAGCACCTTCGAAACCCGGGTTGCGATGTACCTGTCAGCGGCGACGGCAGCGATCACGCTGGTGACCTTCGGTGCAGCTCTGGTCGCTGTGCCCATCTCAGGAGCCAATTGCCCGGGTGACTGCATCGGCTACCCGTATCTAGACACCGTTGGCCGCTATCCGCGGGACTACGTGTGGATGTATCTCGCAATTGGCCTGGTTGTCGTCTACCTCTCCTTCGTCGTCTCTTTGCGCGCGGTGGCGCCGCCGAACCGGCTGCTCTTCGGCCACATGGCCGTCGCGGTGGCCATCGCCTCGACGGCGGTACTGGTCTCCACCTACTTCGTCCAAGTTTCGGTGGTTCCGTCCAGCCTGGCTGCCGGCGAGACTGAAGGCATCACCCTCTTAACCCAGTACAACCCGCACGGAGTCTTCATCGCCCTCGAAGAGGTGGGCTACCTCTTGATGACCACCTCATTTATTTTGCTTGCACCACTGATCAGCGGTACCGGAAGGAGAACCGCCGCAGTTCGCCTACTGTTCGTCACCGCATTCGTAGTCACTGTCTTTGCGCTGGCGGCCTACTCAGTCGCCTACGGGCTCGACCGTCAAGACCGATTCGAAGTCATCGCAATCACAACCGCATGGCTGGTGCTCATCGTGAACGGGATCCTTCTGACGATGGTTTTCAGAGACCGCCTTGCCCACCCTGAAGTCAGTCAATAACATCAATGCACCTGCAGACGTCGAGACATGCATCTCGGCACTTATCCTGTGAGCGGGAACACCGCTCCCCGGCCGCAGCGGGCGCTCTACCCCGAGTGAGGGTCTAAAGGGAAGTCGTCGACGTTGGAACCGGTCGTCACTGTGCCCCATCGGTGGTCCACACCGGCGGCCGGGCCTCCGGGCAGGCGCGAGCCAGACCGATGTCCGCTGATCAACCTGGTCAGCGGCCAGAAGGTCCTGGAGAACCT
>JAHEJM010000053.1:10216-27082 GCA_024638815.1 Acidimicrobiales bacterium
CTACAAGTCGACCACATCCACCCCCATTCGAAGGGTGGGCCAACCTCGCTCGCCAACGGACAAATCCTCTGCGACCCCGACAACAAATGGAAGCGAGACCTTGCGGCGGCCTGAGGCCGACCCGCGAGCAATCCGCACCTGAACAACCCTGAACCTTGAAAACCGAATCAACCCGGTACGGGCCCGTCGACATCGACGAAGTACTCGAAACCCCGCTCGGCGGCGGTGGCGCGTTGCTGGTAGAAGCTGAGGATCTGCAGCTCGGTGGCCAGGTCGACCCGGCGGACCACCACCCCCTCGGGAACGTGCAACGAATCGGCGGTGAAGCTGAGAATCGACGGCACTCCGGCCGCCACCACGGCGTCGGCCACCTCCTGGGCCGCCTCGGGCGGCGTGGCGATCACCGCCACCAGAATACCGAGCTGGTTCACCACGGCCGGCAGCTGATCGAGATGTCGCACCGTCAATCCCGCCACCTTGGTGCCCACCTTGGCGGCCTCGACATCGAACAGGGCCAGTACCGGGAAGCCCCGCTCCGACAGCCCGGTGTAGTTGGCCAGGGCCCGACCCAGGTTGCCCACTCCGATCACGGCCACCGGCCACTTCTGGTTGACCCCCAACACCAGGCCGATCTGATGCAGCACGTGCTTCACGTCGTAGCCCACGCCCCGGGTTCCCCCGATATGCAGGCTCGAAAGGTCCCGTCGCAGGGTGGCCGAGTTCACCCCGGCGAGCTCCGCCAGCTGCTTCGACGAGACGCTGGCCACATCGTCGGCGGCCAGGTCGACGAGGGAACGCAGATAGGTTGGCAGCCGGGAAACCGTCGCTGAGGAGACAGGACCGTCGGACATGGGCCAAGACTACGCCCCTGCTTTCACAAATGCACAAGCCGCCAGACGCTTCCGGCTGTTCCTCGAAAACGACCTCAACCGCGTGTACTCCGGAGCACTGGGTCGGTTGGCCGCGGCCGAACTCCACTACGTGGCCGAGGCCCGATTGGCTGAACGGCTCGACATCGAGATCACCACCTTCGGGCGGGCCAACGTGCTGGAGTTCGAGTCATCGGCGGACGTGCTGCCGATCCTTGGCGGCCCCTCCAGCTCCCTGATGGTGATGGTGGACGGCACCCCGCACCCGCTGGACGACAACCTGACCTATGGCACCGAGTTGGCGACCACCCAGCGCTACAAGGGCAAGACCAACGAGCGGCTGACCCGGGCCATGGTCACGATCGCCGCCGCCGTGGCCGGTGAGTGCAACCACATCCTCGACCCCATGTGCGGGCGGGGCACCACGTTGAACTGGGCCCTGGCCTACGGTCACCAGGCCACCGGTATCGAGGTCGACCGCAGCGCCCTCGACCACTACGATACGTTCATCACCAACTGGGCCAGGCGAGCCAGGCTCCCCCACCGTCGAACCGCCTACCGCAAGGGCAACGCCGAGCACCGTCACCTGACCATCGAGCTTGCCGTCGACCGCAACGCCCAGAAGGCGGGCGATACCCAAACCGTGCAGACCTTTGTGGCCGACGGAGGCGACGGCACCCTACCGATCAGGCGGGGCTCGGTTGACGCCGTGGTGGCCGATCTCCCCTACGGCGTGCAGCATCACGACCCCGACGCCGTCGAGCTGGTGGATCGGCTGGCCCCCACCTGGACGCGCTGGCTCCGTCCCGGGGGCAGCGTGGTCCTGGCCTGGAACACCAAACGGGCCGGCCGGGATCGGCTGGCCCAGGGGCTCGTCGACTCGGGGTTCACCATCCTCCCCGAGCCGATCTCGATGGCCCACCAGGTGGACGCCACCATTCACCGTGACGTGCTAGTTGGAAGAATCGGGTCCTCGACGCCGTAGCTCCTCCAGGTCGGTCATGGCCTCCCGCAGCTTGCCGATCCAGTCGGCCTCGTTCTCGGCCACCAGGCGGACACACCAGGCAAGGGCCTCGCTGCGAGAGCGGGCCAACCCGGCATCGATCAGGGTGTCAAGCACGGCTCGATCCTCCATGCCCAATCGGGTCATGACCGGCACATTGGCGGTGGTGAAGGCGGCGTGCTTGTCGCCGCAGGTCACCGCCCACGACACGTGCCGCAGGTACAGGCCCTGGGCCCGGTCGGCGATGGCCATGCGCTGCTCCCGGGTCTCCTCCCGGAAGGCGGCGATGCGGGCATGGGCGGCGATGGCCTGATCGTCACCTTCGGCCACTTTGGGCATCGCCAGCTGGCCGGTGACCAGGATCTCGTCCCGGTCGAAGACCACTGACGCCGGTTCCACGAACCAGTCGTCGGGCAGGTTGCCGGCAAACCAGGCGCCGAGTTCCTCCCTGGTTACCTCGGGCGGCTCGATGTTGCGTCGACCTCTACCCCGCATACCACGTTTCATGTGTTGTTTCCTTTGCGTTCTCATCATGTGCTCCTTAGCAGTGTAATGATGTAATTACCATTACCCAAGGCGCGCGAAGGGGATAATATTCCCGATCCGGGGAAAATCTAGAGACCCTCGAGCAAACGGTTCCGACGAAGCTTGCCGGTCGGTCCCAGCGGCAGTGACGGAGCGATCACGAAACGGTGGGGAATCTTGTACCGGGCGAGGCGCTCCTCGCAGTGGGCCCAGATCTCGGCCTCCTCCACCGTCTCGGCGTCGGCGGGCACGATGAAGGCCACGACCGCCTCGCCCGTACTCTCCGACGGTTCGCCGACCACGCCGACCTGCCCCACCGAGGGGTGGGAGGCGATGGCGGCCTCGACCTCGGCCGGGAACACGTTGAAGCCGGACACGATTATCAGGTCCTTCTTGCGCCCCACGATGGCCAGGCAGCCGTCCACATCGACCACGGCCTGATCGCCGGTGCGCAACCACCCATCCTCGGTTCGGGAGAAGTGGGGGGCCGACTCACCCCAATAACCGGGGGAGATCATGGGCCCTCGTAGCCACAGCTCCCCGGGGTCGCCGACCAGGCAGTCGTCTTCGTCGCCGTCCACGATCCGGGCCTCCATACCGGGCAGGAGATGTCCGACCGAACCGATGGGGGGATCGTCCATCCCCAGGGTCGACGCCCCCACCGCCGAACTCTCGGTCAGGCCGTAGCCGTCGTGGAGGATGAGGCCGAGACGATCCGACACCGTGACCGCCAACGCCGCGGGCAGAGCGGCCGCCCCTGATACCGCCATCTCCACCGTGGCAAAGTCGGAGGCCTTGGCCCCGGCATCGATCAGCCGCTGCCACAATGCCGGGGGGCCGGCCACGATGGTGGCCCCGTGGGTGCGGATGAGCTGCAGGGTGCGGACCGGGTCGGAATAGTCCTCGAGCACCACCGTGGATCCCAGGAGAAGCCCGAGATGCAGGACCATGTTGATACCGAAGACATGGAACAGGGGGATGACGGCGAGCAGGGTGTGGGGCCTTCCGATGAAGGCCACGGGCTGGGAGATGACCGACTGCAGGCTGGAGGCGAGGTTGCGATGGGTGAGAATGGCCGGCTTGGAGGCACCGGCCGTACCGCTGGTGAACATGAGCAGCGCCGGCGTGTCGGCCTCCACCGGAGCCACCGAATACGACGATTCGGGCGCCGACTCGGGGGGAGGACCGATGCGGCGATCGGCCAGGTCCTGGTTGACGGTGGCCACCGACGGCCAGAGGAAGTCGGTGTCGGGTCCGACGTAGACGACGGTCGGGTCCACGACTTCCAGCTGAGGCACCAGCTCACCGGCCGGCGACGCCGGGTTGAAGGGCACAGTGGCCGCCCCCAACGCCATGGTGGCCAGATGAACACCGACAAAATCGATGCTGTTGCCGGTCAGGATGCCGACCCGGTCGCCGGGCCCCACCCCGGCATCGACCAGGTGGGGCTGCCACCGGCTGACGAGGTCCCGAACCTGGTCGTAGGTGTACTGCCCGTTCCGTCCGATGATGGCGGTCGCCTCACCTGATCCCCGTAGCAGATAGGCCGCTAGGTTCGGCTGTCCACCCGTTTCCGCTTCGCCGCGTTCGGTCATTACCAAACCTTACCTGATCGTTCCAGTTGTGCCCGTCTGCCCATTAGCGCTACAACATAAGGTCGTGGCGGACACCCAACCAGCAGTAGCAGCGCTGACCAAAAAAGACATGGCAAACGACAACAGGATCAGGTTCGATCGAAGCCGGGCTCAATTGAGAATCCCGGCATCCTTCGTGCCCGAGAGTCTGCGGTTTGCCCATTCTCTGCAGTATGCGCTCAATCGGGCCGAGAAGATCCAGGCCTCCGACTCCAAACTTGTGCACGAACTGCGGTCGGCCGGCGTGATCGTGAACGACGATCTCGATCCCATTGCGGTCGAGCTGTTGAACGTGGCCAACCATGCCAGCCTGATCATCAAGGTCCAGCTGGCCTATGGCCCGGAATCGAGTTCCTCCACCATCTGGGCCACCCCTCGACAGGCCGTCGTCTCGGCACCCCTCGACCCCGAGGTTGCCGAGTTCCGCCCCATCGACGTCTTCCAATTGCCGTACATCCTCAGCGATCTGATGGTGGCCCGATCACCGAAGTTCGTCGGGGAAGCCCCCATCTCGGTCAGCACCCGGGCCGTGGCCCGGGCCGAGGAACAGCTGGGTCACCACGGCGAGGCCACGGCCACCCTGGTCGAAGCCGGCCTGTCCAATGAACAGGCCGATCGGGTCCTGGGGTTCCAGGCCGCCAACGTCCGCCGGTGGCGGGTCAGCTCCACCTGGTCCACCGACAACGGCCAGGATTCCTCCGAGCTGCGGGGTTTGGACGCCGACGGACACGGGCAATGGCTCGTGGCCATGACCGGCAGTCGAGAGGAGAAGGGCCAGATCACCTTCACCCCGCTTGGCCACGGGGATCTCATGCGGGCCCTGCGATCGGTGCTGCCCCGAAGCTGGATCGGCACCCCGCTCAACAAACAGCCGACCGAGTAGACCTCAGCGGGCCAGCACAAAGAACTGGATGACCCCGGCGGCCAGAATGGCCAACATGAGGATGCCGAGGGTGATCACGATCGAAGGCCGCATGATGCTCAGGGTACTTCGTCAGGGCGGCGACGGGTCGGTGACAGATTCACCGGTGATGATGCAGTCGGGCGATCCCCGTCGGCCGGCCGCAGCATGAGCCGACTGCCCTCGCCGAGCTGAAGTTCGATGGCGGCCGAGCTGCGATCCACGGCCAGAGCCAGAAGGCCGTAGGAGTCGACGACGAGGCCGACACCACCGGTGGGAATGTCGCCGAAGGTGCCGACCCGCATGGCGGTTCGAGGCAGGCGCCCTCCTTCCACGGTCACGGCCTCGGGCCACTCGGCGATGTCCTCGGGATCGACGTTGAGCTGAGCATTTCCGAACCGGTCGATCCACAGCACCTCGGCCTCGATGCCACCATCGTCGGTGGGCTGGCTGACCGGGAGCAGACCGGGCGTGAGCAACGCCGGATCAATGGCGGTCCCCAACCGGTTCAACTCCACACCGAGACACAGGTGGGCCGCCGCCGGGGCGAAAATGTCTCGGCCGTCGAAGGTGGCGGCCACATCGTCGAGATGAAACTCGGGGTTGTCCAGGACCACCGCCGCCGTGGCCCCGCCGACCATGGCCACCGCCGGCGCCAACAAACCATTGTCGGGGCCCACCAGGAAGGCCTCTCCGTGGGCCACCTCGATCGCCACCCCCCGCCGGTTGGTCCCGACCCCGGGGTCGACCACCCCCAGCACCACACCGGGGGCCAGATAGGGTACGGATCGGGCCAGCGCCAGCCCACCGGCTCGAACATCGTGGGGGGCGACGGCATGGGAGATGTCGATGACTCGAACCTCGGGAGCCAGGCTGCGGACCACCGAGTGCACAACACCCACGAATTCGTCGTCGAGCCCGTAGTCGGACAGGAACGAGATGGTGTTGAATCGCATGCTCAGCTCCGTCCCAGCTCCCGGGATCGCTCGGTGGCGGCCCGCACCGCAGCGGCGAAATCGGCCCTCACCGCACCGGCCTCCAGGGCGGCCAGGCCGGCGGCCGTGGTGCCGGCCGGGGTGGTCACTGCGGCTCTCAGCTCAACCGGGCTCCGTCCGGCCAGCAGCATCGTTCCGGCACCATGAATGGTGTTGGCGGCCAGGGTTGCCGCCACGTCCCGGGGCAGGCCCACCTGCACCCCGGCATCGGTCAGGGCTTCGGCCACCAGGAACAGGTAGGCCGGACCCGAGCCCGACACCCCGGTGACGGCATCGAGCAGGTGCTCGGCCACCACCACGGTCTCACCCACGGCCCCCAGCACCTCCACGGCCCAGGCCAGGTCGTCGTCGGAGGCGGCCCGACCGGCGGCCAGGCCCGAGACCCCGGCGGCGACCAGGGCCGGGCTGTTGGGCATGGCCCGGATCACCGGGACGTCGGGGCCGACCGCAGCCTCGACGGCGGCGATGGTGATGCCGGCGGCGATGGAGACAATCCGGGCCGGCTCCGGCAGGTTGGCGGCCACATCGACCACCAGGTGGGGCTTAACCGCCAAGACCGAATCGACGGCGACCTCGGGCTGATGGGTCACGGTGACACCGGGGAATGCGTCGCTCAGGTGATCACGCTGGCCGGGGGCGACCTCGACCACCAGCAGTTCCTCGGGCCGGGCCCAGCCCGAGTCGAGCAGACCGGTCAAAAGGGCCTGGCCCATCCTGCCCCCACCGATCATCTGGAGTTTTACGTTGGCCATCCTGGGACCCTAGCGTTCCTCGGTAATCGAATCATTCAAAACTACGGCAAGTTGCAGGAACGTTCGGCCGAAGGCCGAAGTTCAGGTGGCGGGCGCCGTCCCGCCACACCCTGGCAGGCGGTCAACGGCCCTCGAACCGTGAGGCGAAGCCGATGCGCAGTGCCGGCTGGAAGAACTGCTCCACCCACTGGTAGATCGAGCCCAGGATGCGATCGAGTTCGTCGGCGAGCCGATCGATGGGAACCAGATCATTGTCGAGCCGGCCCTGGATGTAGACGGCATCCTCCTCGCCCAGCACGAACGACGCCCCGTACATCGTGGCGTTGCGCCGCAGCAGGTGGGCGTAGAGTTCGGCCTGGTTCTCCTCCGGGGCCGGCATGAAGTAGGTCTCGAACAGCACGGTGCGCTGCCGCAGATGGAAGCGCACGGTGTAGGCCTCCTTCTGCTCACCCCTCAGCCGTACGAACCAGGCCCGGGGGATGTAGACGTCGGCCTCGACGGTATCGACAACGGGGTTGGTGGCCTGCTGCTCCGTCAGCCAGTGGTCGATGGCGGCCTCCAGCGCCTTGAGATCGGGTTCGGAGGGTGGAATGTCGCGCATCGGCTACTCGCAGGGGGCCAGGGCCCGGACCGACAGGTCCTCATAGAGGCGACGGAGACGGGCCGCCGAGGTTGACCAGGTGTAGGTTCGGGCTCGGGCCGCGGCGGACACGGCCAATCGGCGGGCCAGGACCGGGTCACCGAGGATGGTGTCGACCCAGGCCGCATAGTCATCGGGGTTCCGACTCTCCACCAGGTAGCCGGTATGACCGTGTTCGACCAGCGTCAGCAGCCCACCCACGGCCGAGGCCACGGTGGGCACACCGCAGGCAGCCGCCTCCAGAGCCACCAGACCGAACGATTCGGATCGGCTGGGAACCAGGCAGACATCGGCGGCACGGTAGTAGGTGGAGAGCAGGTGGTGGGGCTGCGGGGGTTTGAACTCAACCCGATCGGTCAGGCCCCGTTCTTCGATCAGGTGACGAACACGCTGGACCTCCTCGTCACCCTCGTTGCCGCTGGCCCCGCCGACAATCCACAGCCGGGCGTCGACGCGCTCCAGCCGGGCCAGAGCCTCGACGGCCACGTCAACCCCCTTCAAGGGCTGGATTCGGCCCACAAAAAGCAGCAGGGGGCGGTCGTCCGTACCCAGCGCCCACCGGGCCCCGGCCTGGCTACCGGGGGAGAACAGGGCGTGATCCACGCCGGGAGGCACGATCTCGATCCGGTCGGGGTCGCAGTCGTAGAAGCCGACCAGTTGCTCGGCCTCGGCGGTGGCGTTTGCCAGCACCACGTCGGCGCAGGCCATGACCTCGGCTTCGGCCCGGGCACGCGAGTCGGGCTCGTAGTCACCGGCGATGGCCTTGACCCGCGCCAGTGTGTGGAAGGTGGTGAGCAGGGGCAGACCGAGCCGCTGCTTGAGCATGCGCCCGGCCACCCCCGACAGCCAGTAGTTGGCGTGGATGACATCGGGTTCGAAGTCGAGCAGATCGTGGGCCACCCCATCGGCGAACTCGTCGACCACGGTGGGCAGGTCCTCCTTGACCAGATCGACGGGTCCGGCCGGCACGTGCACCACTTCGAACCCGGGCTCGATCTCGAGTCGCTTGGGCAGATCATGGGCCCAGCGTCGGACGTAGACCCGGCAGTCGACACCGGCCTGGGCCAGGGCCGACACCAGCTCCCGGACATAGACATTCATCCCTCCGCCGTCGCCACTACCGGGTTGAACCAGGGGGGAGGTGTGTAACGACAGGAATGCCGCTCGACTGATCACTCCAACCAGGTTAGGGGACCGCCCCGCCGTACTCCACGTCCCCGGTTCCGCTTGGACGTCCTCGATCCACGCAATCCATGCGATGTTTGGCCAAGGCCAAACTCAAGCCGTCCTCGGCCGTCGGCAGGGGCGCCGCCCCGCCGTACTACGACTCGTTGAGCAGAGCCTCGACCGATGTCTCACCGTCTCGGTAGCGGCGGGCGATCTCGTCCTGGATGACATCGATGCGGTCATGCAGGGCTCGGCGCATGGCCGACAGCTCCAGTTCGAACTGCCGTAACCGATCGAACAGATCGGCCAGATCGGCCGAGGGAAGGGCCTCGACCCCGGACAGGGCGTGGGGTGAGGCCGCCTTGTCCAGCAGCTCGAACAGCTCGAGGGCAACCGGGCCCGGCTCCAACACGTCCACGTTGCGCCGGGGCAGGGTGACGTCATCGGTCCCGTCCTCGGACAGCGAGCCGTCGCGGCCGAAACCGGGCCGGCGGTCGGGGTCGGTCAGGATGTCGGGCATGTCGAACAGCAGGCCGGAGGCGGTGGCCACCCGGGGAGCGCCGTCACCGTCGGGATCGGCCGCCTCCCGACGGGCCACCTCGTGACCGGCGATATCGAGCCGGCCCTGGGCCACTCGTCGGACGAAGGACACATCGCCCTCGGCCTGGCTGAGCTCCATACGAAGCCCCCGAAGGCGGGGCAGTGGTTTGGACCGGAGATCAGCGAGGATTTCATCGGCCATGAGTCGTTGCAGATCGGCGTGCACGAAGAGTCAGACTAGCCTCAGTGGGCGTCGGGCAACAGGACCAACAGCAACAACCAGAGGGGAGCCGCCAGCAGGTAGGAGTCGAGCCGCCGGAGGGCCGGGGCCCATGCCGCCCCCCGGGGGAGCAGCCCCGATGCCGCGTACTGGCCGAGCACACAGCTCACGGCGGTGGCCACCGAGAACATCATGGTCGACTCCGAACTGAACGGCTCGGGTTCGATCAGGAACAGGAAGAAAGCGACCACCCCCAGGCCGATGATGCCGGCCAGCGGACCCTCGATGGCGTTGGACGAACCGGAACCCACCAGGTAGTCGCCGACCTCGTAGGCGCTGACCAGCATGACCAAGGCGACGAAGGCCGGCAGGTTGCGGGAGGCCAGCGCTCCCATACTGGCGGCGGCCAGACCGACGGGGATGGCTGACCGGGCCAGCACGTCGAACAACTCGAGCGCCGAGCGCCGGTGACCCCGGTAGATCATGACATAGCCGCCGAGGGCGAAGATGGCCAGCAGCACCCCAAGGGGTACACCCCAGGGTCCGATCAGGCCCAGTAGAGCCATCACGGCGGCCACCGAGGCCGTCCAGGTTCGGGTGACGGATAGTCGGGGGAACCAGCTGAAACCGGTTTGCAGCCCGGCCAGGCCGGCCACCACGGCGGTGACGGTCGCCACTCCGATGGCGGCCATTCTCGGATTGTCGTTGCTGAGCGCAAGCAAGGACGCGCCGATGATGGCCACGAACCAGATGACACCGAAGGTGACTTTGGGGCCGTCGGTGCGATAGGGCACAGCCCATCGATTGGCCGCCCAACGGGCCTGTTTCGCCCGCTCGCGCTGATGGAATTCCGCCCTCTTGCGATCACGCCTGCTCTGGGGCCGGGATTGGGGTTGCCGATAGGGCTGCTCCGGGTGGTGCGCCGGCTGCGGGGGGCGACCCCGGGGCTGAACCGGAGGCTGGCGCGGCGGCCGGCCCTCGGGCTGAACCGGAAGCTGGCGCGGCGGCCGGCCCTCGGGCTGAACCGGAAGCTGGCGCGGCGGCCGGCCCTCGGGCTGAACCGGAAGCTGGCGCGGCGGCCGGCCCTGGGGCTGAACCGGAGGACGAGACTGGGGCGGGGGTCCGGGCTGGGGTCCGGGCTGGGGTGGACGTTGGGGAGGATACGGGGACGCCATCTCAGCCTCCGGAAACCGGCGGGAGCACCGCCACCTCGTCGGCGTCGGTCACCGGCGTGTCGTTCTCGGCCGGATCGCCGTTGAGCCAGACATTGCTCCCGGCCAGCACGGAGCCGAACCGGACCCCGAATCGGTGGCGTGCCTCGTCGAGGACCTCGCCGACCGTGGCCCCGGGAACCTCAGCCCGATTGGTGCCCGCCGCTTCTCGGGCCTGGGCGAACAAGCGAAGAATTGCCACGGACCCATTGTGCCAGGAATCCCGCCGGGAAAACCGGGCGGGCGAGCCAGTAGTACGGCGAGACGGTGCTCCTGCCGACGGCCGAGGACGGCTTGAGTCTGGCCTCCGGCCAAACGTCGACGAGACTTGACTCAATCGTGAACATCCAAGCCACCAAGCGAAGCTAGGGTTGGAGCCGATGTTTGACGTTGTCGTCGTGGGATCGGGCCCGAACGGTCTGGCCGCCGCCATCACCGTGGCTCGTGAGGACAAATCGGTGCTGGTGCTGGAGGCCGCCGACCACGTGGGCGGGGCCTGCCGATCGGCCGACCTGACCGGCACCGGCGCTGTCCACGATGTGGGCTCGGCCATCCACCCCCTGGCCGTGGCCTCCCCGTTCATGCAGTCCGTGCCGTGGCACGATCACGGTTTGCGCTGGATCCATCCACCGGCAGCTGTTGCCCACCCCCTCGACGACGGCCGAGCCGCGGTGGCTTGGACCGATCTCGATCGCACCGTGGCCGAGCTGGGTGACGATGGTCCCGCCTATCGGCGCTTGCTGGAGCCCCTGGTCCGCCACTTCGACAAGGTGGCCGGCCTGCTGCTCGGCACCCCGGCATCGCTGCTGACCAGCGGCCTGCAACACCCACTGTTCGTATCCAAACTGGGAGTCCTGCTGGCCCAGCCGGCCACGGTGATGGCCCGGCGATTCCACGATGACGAGGCCAGGGCCCTGTTCGCCGGCCACGCCGCTCATTCCCTGGTTCCCTTGAGCGAGCCGTTCACCGCCGGGTTCGGGTTGCTGCTGAGCGCATCGGCCCACGCCGTCGGTTGGCCGTTCCCGGCCGGTGGCGCCGGCGAGATCACTCGGGTCATGGCCGAAGTCCTGACGGCCGAGGGGGGCGAGATTCGCACCGGGCATCGGGTTGACGACCTGAGCGACCTGCCTCCGTCACGCTCGGTCATCTTCGCCCTCACCCCCCGCCAGATCGAGTCCATCGCCGGGAGCCGGTTCTCCCGACTCGGCGAGCAGATGTTGCGGCGCCACCGCTACGGCCCGGGGGCGTGCAAGCTCGACCTCGTCACCGACCGACCCATTCCCTGGGCCAACCCGGCGGTGGCCGAAGCCGGAACCGTGCACCTGGGAGGAACCCTTGAACAGGTGGCGGAGGCCGAAGCCAGCGTGGGCCGGGGCCTGCACGCCCGCCGGCCGTTCGTGCTACTGGCCCAACACACCATGTTCGACGACACCCGGGCCCCCGACGGCCTCCACACCGTGTGGGCCTATTGCCACGTACCCCACGGTTCACCCCAGGACATGGGTGGGGTCATCAAGGCTCAGATCGAACGGTTCGCCCCCGGATTCACCGAGACCATCGTGGCCGAACGGGTCTCCCGGCCCTCGGATCTGGAGGCCATGAACGCCAACCTGATCGGTGGCGACGTGGCCGGTGGCAGCAACCGGGGATTGCGCACCGTGTTCCGGCCCCGCTTCAGCCTTCACCCTCACCGAACCGATGTGCCGTCATTCTTCGTCGGCTCGGCGGCGGCCGCCCCCGGGGGCGGGGTCCACGGTATGGCCGGCTTCCATGCCGCCACCCAGGCGCTCGAGTACCTCGACTAACGGCAACCGGAACCGGCAAGAGGAACGGCCGGAGACACCTCCGGTACACTCGCAGGGATGCAAGTCGGAACCACCAACATCCTGGCGGTCCGCCACGGCCAGTCGACCTGGAACATGGAAGGACGCTGGCAGGGTCGAGCCGATCCGCCGTTGTCGGAGTTCGGCGAACTGCAGGCGTCGGAGGCGGCCAAAGCCATCGGCAGTGTCGACATCATCATCGCCTCACCCCTGCAGCGGGCCTACGGCACCGCCGCCATCATCGGCGCCCACATCGGCGTCGGTCCCGTCGAGGTGGTCGAGGATCTCAAGGAGCGCTCGGTCGGGGTGTGGGAGGGCCTGACCCGGGCCCAGATCGAGGTCGACTACCCGGGCTGGATCGACAACGATCAGAGGCCCGAGGGTTGGGAATACGACACCCAGCTCCAAGTCCGGGTGGTGGAAGCCTTCTCCGACGTCGTCACTCGATACGCCGGAGCCACGGTCTTGATGGTGGCCCACGGCGGGGTCATCATCTCCATGGAGAAGTACCTGAGGGTGAACGAGGCCCGTATTCCCAACCTTCACGGTCGGGTGGTACTGCACAACGGATCGGGCTTCGCCGCCGGCGATGCGTTGGCCCTGCTACCCGAGGACATGCGCACCGGTGGTCGATCCAAGGCCAACTGATCCGGCACCGCTGGTGGCGTCGGCCATGGAGGTGCGTGTCACCCGGTCCAAGCGCCGGAAGAAGACGGCCGAGGCCAAGCTGGTCGACGGGGTGATCGACCTGCGCATCCCGGCCTCGTGCTCGACCGAAGAGGAAGCCGAGTTCGTCGACCACTTTCGCCGGCGATTCGAACGGTCCCGACGGGCCGCCGGCGTGGACCTGCAGACCCGGGCCCGGAAACTGGCCCGGGAGTTCGGGTTGCCCGAGCCGGTGTCCATTCGCTGGGTGTCGAATCAGAACCAGCGGTGGGGATCGTGCACACCGGCCGATGGCACCATCCGATTGTCGGATCGCATGGCCGGCTATCCCCGCTATGTCATCGATTACGTCATCGTCCACGAGCTGGTTCATCTGGTCGATGTCAACCACAGCGAGCGGTTCCATCGCCTGGTCGAGGCCTTTCCCCACACCGAGCGGGCCAAGGGCTATCTTCAGGCCAAGTCCGACGGGTTGTAGTGTCGTGTCATGAGCCTCGATGACTTTCGACGTGAGCCCCTGCTGTTCGGACCATCGCCGGTTCATCCCCTGCCACGACTGTCGGAGGCCCTGGGTGGTCGGGTCGAGATCTGGGCCAAGCGGGAGGACTGCAACTCCGGCATCGCCTTCGGTGGGAACAAGGTGCGCAAACTCGAGTACCTGGTGGCCGAGGCCCTCGACACCGGCTGCGACACCCTGGTCTCCATCGGCGGGATCCAGTCGAACCACACCCGACAGGTCACCGGCGTGGCGTGCAAGCTCGGATTGAAAGCGGTCACCGTTCAGGAGGGGTGGGTCGACTACAACGACATGTGCTACGACAAGGTGGGCAACATCCAGCTCACCCGGATTATGGGTGGTGACGCCCGCATCGATCCCGCCGGCTTCAACATCGGCATCCGCGATTCGTGGAAGCGGGCCCTGGCCTCGGTGGAGGGGGCCGGCGGCAAGCCCTACGCCATCCCGGCCGGTGCCTCCGATCATCCCCTCGGCGGTTTGGGGTTCGCCAACTGGGCCCGGGAGGTGGCGACCCAGGAGGGCGAGCTCAACACCTTCTTCGACACGGTGATCGTGTGCACGGTCACCGGTTCAACCCATGCCGGCATGATCGCCGGATTCGCCCTGGAGGACGGCGACGACCGGCGGGTCATCGGCATCGACGCCTCGGCCACCTATGACCAGACCCTCGATCAGGTGACCCGCATCGCCAACCGGACGGCGGAGACCATCGGAGTGGAACGGCCGCTGGAGGATTGGGAGATCACCCTGGTGCCGGGCTACGAGGGTCCGGCCTACGGTGTGCCCGATGAGGCCACCGTCGAGGCCATCCAACTGGCGGCCCGGACCGAGGGCATGCTGACCGATCCTGTGTACGAGGGCAAGTCGATGGCAGGGCTGGTCGGAATGGTCCGCTCGGGCGAGATCCCTGATGGGTCCCGGGTGCTCTATGCCCACCTCGGGGGCCAGCCGGCGCTGCCGGCCTATGCCGGCTTCCCCGGCCTCGGCTCACCAGAGCGGGACCTGTCGCACTGAACACCCGAGACCGGCGGCTAGTTCATGTGGACCAGGGGCAGCAGGCGCTCCACGTCCGAGGCATGACACAACTCGGTGCCGTCGGTCAACACGGCAGCGGTACCGGAGGCGATTCCCAGTGCCACGGCCCGGGGTAGATCGAGACCCCGGTGAAGACCCACGGCGATGCCGGCCACCATGGAGTCGCCGGCGCCGACCGCACTGCGGACCTGCACCGTGGGGGCCCGCAGCCGGAACGTCTGCTCGGGGGTAACGGCGATGGCACCACCGGCACCGATGGAAACCACGAGTACCTCGATGTTCGCCCACGCCATGATTTCGTGGGCGGCCAGCGTGACGTCGGCCTCGGTGATGAGGTCACCCTCGACCAGCGAACCCAGTTCCCGGGCCGACGGCTTGACCAGGTAGGCGCCCGAGGTCAGGGCCGCTCTGAGAGCCGAACCCGAGGTGTCGACGATGACCCGGCAGTCACTGAGGCGGCCGACCAGGCCCTCGATGAAGTCGTCCTCGACCCCGTGTGGCATGGAGCCGGATATGACCAGGCAGCGGCACGACTCGGCCGCGCTCAACACTTCGGCCAGGCAGGCTGCGATCTCCCCCGGCGACAGGGTGGGGCCGGGAAGCACGAACCGGTACTCGTCACCGGATTGGCGCCCCAGCACGGTGACACTCTGCCTGGTGTCGCCCTGTATGGCCACGATCCGGGCGTTGTCGGCCGTACCGTCCGGACTCTTGTCGGCCGTGAGCAGGCTGAGCATGCGTTGGCCGGGCGGACCGCCGACCGGGGCGACGGTCGTGGTGGGTTCGCCCAGGCGGCGGCAGACGCGGCTGACGTTCAGCCCGCCACCGCCGGGATCGTAGCGAGGGGGATCGGTCCGGATCTTGTGGTTGGGCACCACGGCATCGACATGGAGGCTGATATCGAGGGCGGGATTGAGGGTGAGGGTGACGATGGAGGACACCGATCAACCCCGCCGGTCAAGGTCATCGAGCGTGTCGTCGATGCCGTCCAGCGCAATCGACAACCGATCGAGATCGGCCATGGTGGGCAGCGTCGGCGCCGGTTGTTCTTCCGGCTGGACGGTGAGATCGGCCGGTTCGGCGGCACCGGATTGGTCGCCGTGGTCGTCGGGCGGATCGATAGGTGGGTTCAGGGGAAACACGACTCGGACTGTAGCCGTCAGCCGAGAGCCAAGGGCAGCCTGGCGAAGGAAACCGACCGCACCTCCTCGGCGTCACCGAGGGCAATCGGGGTCTCGCGGCCGTTGCCCCCAATGAGCGTCAACATGGTGACCGAGACGTCGTCGCCGGACTCCTTGGCGTAGACCACCCGATTACCGTCGAAACTCAGCGACGTGATGCGATCCAGATCCTCGCCGATGCGGCGCCGAGGAAAGAACGGCTCTTCGGCGATGAGCTCCCGAACCACCAACTCGGTGGCGGCCTCGGTGCCGTCGCCCCGGTAGCTGATGACGGTGTAGGCCACGGCTCCCCCATCCGGGCTGAGGGCCACGGCCCCGTAGGTGGGACGGCCCGGGAACGTACACTCGGGATCCTCGGGACCGGGAAGGGCCAGATCAGTGCCCGTGTCGCCGTAGAAGCGAAGGGTGCCGCACCCGTCATCGCCGATGGCCACCGCCTGGATGTCCCGGCTGGCCGACAGATCGACAATGATCTCCCCCGGGTTGAGCTGGAAGTGGTTCTGCCGCTCCAGTTCCTCGCTCTCCTGCTCCGAGACCAGCCGGATCCAGTCGATCTCATCCTCGTCGACCTTGACAAAGGCCCGGGGCGATCCACCCCAGAAACCGACGTCCAGCAGCTCGGCCTCGGGTTCGGCCACCTCCCGGGGCTCCTGTTCACTCTGGTAGTAGAGAACCGGGCCACCGACCTGTTCGACCACCAGCCCGCCACCCAGGTCGTCGACGATACGGGCGGCGTCGATCTCGGTCAGCGGCTCGGCAAACGGCGTCGACCCGGTGGGCCCGGCCAGCAGCGGCGTTGGCGAGGCGGCCACGATGACCTGGGGTTGGTAGTCGGCCGGCGGCGAGGGCACGAAGTTGTCCACCGCCTCGGCCTCCTCGGCCTGTTCCTGCTCGCCACTCTCGAACACCTGACCTTCGCCGATGACCACGCTGGTGGTGGGCGACTGGGAAAACCCCTCGGGCCGCTCCAGCTCGGCGCAGCCGGCGGCCACCATCACGGCCATCACGAGGGCCGTCGCCAGGGCGGGTACAGGGACGGGTCGGAACATCGTCTCCCATCTTGGCAGAAAACGGCACCGACAACGGCTCGGCGGCGCTAGCCTTTTCTACGCCCCTGTGGCGCAGTCTGGTTAGCGCAGTGGACTTTTAATCCATTGGTCCTGGGTTCGAATCCCAGCGGGGGTACA
>JAHEJM010000054.1 GCA_024638815.1 Acidimicrobiales bacterium
CTCACCAGAACTTTGAGCCGGCTACGACCCACCGGTGGGTCGTCCGGAGCTCAAAGTTCCGCAGGGGTGGTTCAGCCGGCGCGGTGGTTGCGGTAGCGGGTGATGAGGGCGTTGGTCGAGGCGTCGTGGGCCAGGTCGGACGTCGACTGCAGCTCGGGGGTGATGGCGGTGGCCAGCACCTTGCCCAGCTCCACGCCGAACTGATCGAACGAGTTGATGCCCCAGACGGCGCCCATGGTGAAGACCTTGTGCTCGTAGAGGGCGATCAGGGCACCCAGGGTTCGAGGGTCGAGCCGCTCGGCCACGATGGTGGTGGTTGGTCGGTTGCCGGGGAAGGCGCGCTGCAGGTCGCTTTCGTCCGAGCCCGAGTTGCCACCGAAGGCCAGGGCCTCGGTCTGGGCGAAGAAGTTGGCCATCAGTAGATCGTGATGGTCGCCGATGGGGTCCGAGGGGTGGATGAAGCCGATGAAGTCGGCCGGGATCAGTCGGGTCCCCTGATGGATGAGCTGGTAGAAGGCGTGCTGGCCGTTGGTGCCCGGTTCACCCCACACGATGGGCCCGGTGTCCACGGTGACCGGCCGGCCGTCCTTGGTCACCCGCTTGCCGTTGCTCTCCATGTCGAGCTGCTGGAGGTAGGCCGGGAACCGGGACAGGTGGTCGGAGTAGGGGAGCACGGCCTGGGTCTCGGCCCCCAGGAAGTTGCCGTACCAGATGCCGAGCAACCCGATCAGCATGGGCAGGTTCTCGGCCGCCGGCGCCGACTGGAAGTGCAGATCGACATCGTGCATACCGGACAGGAACTCCCGGAAACCGTCGGGGCCGATGGCCAACATCAGTGACAGCCCGACGGCCGAACCCACCGAGTACCGTCCGCCGACCCAGTCCCAGAAGCCGAACATGTTGGTGGTGTCGATGCCGAAGTCGGCCACCCGCTCCTCGTTGGTGGACACGGCCACGAAGTGGCGGCCCACGGCCTCGGCTCCGAGGGCGTCGACCAGCCAATGCCGGGCCGTCTTGGCGTTGGTCAGGGTCTCGATGGTGCTGAAGGTCTTGGACACCACGATGAACATCGTGGTTTCGGGGTCGAGGTCGAGCAGGGCCTCGTGAATATCGGTGGGGTCGATGTTGGATACGAACCGCACGTCGAGGTCCCAGTGCGAGTGCGGTGGACGGGCGAAGGGCCGAAGGGCCCGGTAGGCCATGGCCGGTCCCAGATCGGAGCCCCCGATGCCGAGGTTGACCACGGTCTCGATCGCCTGGCCGGTGGCCCCGGTCCACTCCCCGGACCGGACCCGGTTGGCGAAGGCGCTCATCCGACCCAGCACCTCATGAACCTCGTCGACCACATTGACCCCGGGCTCGCCCTCGACCTCGACCACGTCTGTGGCCGGGCGGCGCAGGGCGGTGTGGAGCACGGCCCGATCCTCGGTGGTGTTGATGCGCCGGCCCGAGAACATGGCATCCCGCTTGGCCGCCACGTCGGCGGCGTCGGCCAGGTCGGCCAGCAGGCCGATCGTCTCCTCGGTGACCAGGTTCTTGGAGAAGTCGACGTACAGCCCGGCGGCCTCCACGGTGAACCGTGCTGCTCGCTCCGGATCGGTGTCGAACAGGCGGGTCAGGTCCAGCTCATCGCCATCCACGGTGGTGGCGGCGTGAGCGGCCAGTGCCCGCCAGGCGTCGGTGGTGTTGATCGGCTGGTGGTCGGAACTCGGGATGGAGGCCATGGCTCCGAGAGTATCGGCCGACACAAGCGGTTGCGGGCCTTACAACAGCCAGGCCGCCGTGTCGGGGGCGAGGTCGGCCGAGTCGTGCCCGTGGTGGTCGCTGCGGACCACGACCTCGGTGTGGTCGGGTAGCCGTACGACCCCGGGGCCGAAGTTGACCACACAGCTCAGCCCGCTGCCCCGGCGGAAGGCCACCACGTGGTCGTCGGGGCCGCCGACATCCAGAATCTCCAGCGAATCGTCGTCCATGCAGTACCGTCGGCGGGCGGCGATGGCGTCCCGATACAGACTGAGGGTCGAGTCGGGATCGTCGTCCTGGGCTGCGACCGACAGGGAGCCCCAGTCCTCGGGCTGGGGCAGCCACGGCTCACCGGGTCCAAAACCGAACGACGGGCCGTCGACGGTCCAGGGGATGGGCACCCGGCAGCCGTCCCGGCCTTTCTGGGCATGATGCGAGTTCTCCCACACCGGGTCGTCCAGCACTTCGGGCGGCAGATCCCACACCTCGGGCAAGCCCAGCTCCTCACCCTGGTAGAGGTAGGCCGAGCCCGGAAGTCCGAGCATCACCAGGGCGGCGGCCCGCGCTCGCCGTGCCCCTGCGTCGACATCGAGCACATCAAACGGTCCGGTCAGGGGCCAGGTCCGCAACTTGGTGCCCTTTGGCAGGCCGTAGCGGGTGGCCTGCCGCATGACGTCATGGTTGGACAACACCCAGGTCGGGGTTGATCCCACCTCGGCCGCCGCCCTTGTCGACTTCTCGATGATGGCGGCGAAGTCCTCGGCGTCCCACTCGGACTCCACCAGGGCGAAGTTGAACGATTGGTGATACTCGTCGGGGCGAAGGTACAGGGGTAGCCGCTCCGGATCGACCCAGGCCTCGGCCACCATCATGCGATCGCCGGGATACTCCTCCAGTACCGTGCGCCAGGTGCGCACGATGTCGTGAATCCCGTCCCGATCCCAGAACGGGTGGTTTCTGTCCTTGGCTGTGGCCAGGACGTCGCCACTGTCGTGGTTGACGTCGGGGTAGTCGGGGTGCTTGACCAGACCGTGGGCCACGTCGACCCTGAACCCGTCGACACCCCGGTCGAGCCAGAATCGGAGCATGTCCTGGAATCCCTCGTTGACCTCGGGATTGGCCCAGTTGAGGTCGGGTTGCTCGGGAGCGAACAGGTGCAGGTACCACTCGCCGTCGGGCAGCCGGGCCCAGGCCGGCCCCCCGAACACGCTCGGCCAGTCGGTGGGCGGCTTCTCGCCATTCGCGCCCTTGCCCGGGAGGATGTGGTAGCGGTTGCGGCTGGGATGACCGGGCGCCGCGGTCACCGCCTCACGGAACCAGGCGTGCTGGTCCGAGGTGTGGTTGGGCACCACGTCGGTGATGACCTTGATGTCGTGGTCGTGGGCTTCGGCGATCAGGGCCTCGGCCTGGGCCAGGTTGCCGAAGCGGGGCTCGATCTGCCGGTAGTCGGCCACGTCGTAGCCGCCGTCGGCCAGGGGTGACTGATACCACGGATTTATCCAGATGGCGTCGATGCCGAGCTCCCGCAGGTAGGGGAGTCGGCTTCGTAGGCCGTTGACGTCACCGGTTCCGTCTCCGTTGGCGTCGGCGAAGGAGCGGATGTAGACCTGGTAGACCAGGCCGTGGCGCCACCACGGGAGCTCGCCGCCGCCTTGTTTCCGGTGTGTGAAGCTCGAGTCCGGCACGATGGTTGACGGTATCGGTGCCGGGGCCGGTCGGTAACCTTGACCGTGATGATCTGTCGTAGTTGCGGCGCCCGGCTTCCGGAGAATGCCAAGTTCTGCTCCCAGTGCGGAACGCCCCAGACCGCGGGCGACGAACGGCGGGTGGTCACGGCGCTGTTCGCCGACATCGTGGGTTTCACCGGCCTGGCCGAGAACCGCGACCCGGAGGACGTCAAGGTTCTGGTCGATCGCTGCTTCGAGCATCTGGCCCGGGACATCACCTCGTTCGGCGGTGTGGTCGACAAGGTCCTGGGCGACGGCATCGTTGCCCTGTTCGGAGCTCCCACCGCCCACGAGGACGATGCCGAGCGGGCGGTTCGGGCCGGGTTGCGCATGCAGCAGACGCTGGCCGAGCTGGCCGAGGACACCGACACCGCCTTTCGTATGCGGATCGGGGTCAATACCGGCGAGGTGCTGGTCGGCACGTCCACCGCCGGGGGTGACTACACGGCCATGGGCGATGTCATGAACTCGGCCAGTCGGCTGGAAAAGTTGGCAGAACCCGGTCAGGTGCTGGCCGGTGTCGCCACCAAACTGGCCACCGAGGACGCCATTCGCTACGAGTCGGTCGGTCGACTGGCGGCCAAGGGCCGGGAGGCGCCGCTGGAGGCGTGGGTTGCGGTGGAGGCCATCCGACCTCCGGGGGCCCGACGGAAGATCAGCGGCCGGTTCGTCGGCCGCAAGCGCGAACTGGCCATCCTCGAGGCCCAGGGCCGGTTGGCCTTCGAATTGCATCAGGCCCAGCTGGCCTTCGTCATCGGCGAATCCGGCATGGGCAAAACGCGGCTGGTGGCCGAGGCCCACAGCCGGCTGGCCCGCCGCTTCGATGCCACCGTCTGGCACGGACGATCGGTGCCCTACGGCGAGGCCAACGTCTGGTGGCCCATCGCCGAGATGATCCGGGATCGCTTCGGTCTGGCCCTCGACACCGATCGGGCCGAGGCCGAGATGGTGCTGACGGCCGAGTTGACCGAGCGCATGCCCGACCGTCCGACGTCGGTTGAACGCTACGGTACCGCCCTGCTCCATGCCCTGGGCTACGGCACCGAACTGCGGGGTGGCGACCGGGCCCGCAACCGATCCGAGGTCACGCAGGCCTTCACCCAGGTGCTGGAGACCGAAGTGGCCCGAGGACCGGTGGTGATCGCGGTGTCCGACATCCACTTCGCCGGCGATGCGGTGTGGAACCTGCTCCACAACGGCCTGACCCATCTGGCCCACAACCCGCTACTGGTCCTGGCCAGCGCCAGTGCGGTGGAGCGGTCGGCCATCTTCGAGGGCCGGCACGGTACGACCGTGGTGCGCCTCGGCCCGCTGGAGGATGAGCCGGCTCGGGAGTTGGTGGAGTCCCTGGTGGCGGCGCTCGGGGCCCAACCGCTACCGGAGCCCACCGTCGATGCCCTGGTCGGCCGCAGTGGCGGGAATCCGTTCTTCCTGGAGGAGCTGACCCTGCTGGTGGTGGGTAGGGGAACCGACGGGTTCGGAACCAGCGCCGGCGCCGGCATCACGGAATCGGTCGGGGCGTCCTCGTCGTCCATCGATTCGCTCGGTCAGCTCCCCAGCACGCTGCGGGGGATCGTAGCCGCCCGACTCGATGCCCTCAGTGCCGAGGAGCGGGCGTTGGTGGAAGACGCTGCGGTCATAGGCCGGAGCGGACCCCTCATCGGCCTCCGCATTCTGGCCCGGGAGAGTCGCGGTGTTTCCACCATCGATGACGCCATCGCCAGTCTGGTGGCCCAGGACCTGATCCGAATCGACGGTCCCCGCTACGAGTTCCGATCCGACCTGGTGCGTGATGTGGCCTACGGGACACTCACCAAATCGGCCCGGGCCACCCGCCACGCCGAGATCGCCCGGTATCTGGAGAACGCCCAGACGGGTAGGATCCGCAGCTCGGTTTTGGTGGCCATCGCCGACCACTATCGGGCCGCAGCCCGCCTTGGCTCCGAACTCCAGGCCATGGATCCGGGCGAGCGGGCCGAGCTGGTGGCCAAAGCCCTGCATTGGCTGGAACTGGCCGGGAATCGGGCATTGGCCGCCGGTGAGCCGGTGGACGGCGAACGCTGGTTCAGTGCCGGGCTCGATCTGGCCACCGACACCGTCACCACCGCCACCTTCCTCTACGGCCGGGCTCGGGCCCGGTGTGAGGTCCATGACATCGCCGGCGCTCGGGCCGATCTTCGCCGCTTGGACGAACTGGTCGGCCACGATGCCCTGCTGGCGGCCAAGGCGTTGCTGGTCACCGGTGATGTCAGTCGGAAGGCCGGCAATCTGGCCGAGGCGGCCAACGAGCTGCGTGAGGCGGCCGACCGCCTGGCCGTGCTCGGCGCCAGCGACCTCCAGTCGCTGGCCCTGCGTCTGCTGGGTTTGACCGAGATGGCCCGATCCGACGATTCGCTGGCTCGGCAGGCGTTCCAAGCGTCGCGGGAGGTGGCGGCTCTGGCCGGTGATCGCCACGGCGAGGCCTGGACCCTGCAGAGCATGGCCTGGCTCGCCTTCTCCCAGGGACAGGTTCAGGAAGCCAACCGGCTGGCGGTCACCGCCATCGAAGTGTTCGTGGAGCTCGGAGATCGAAGCGGACTGGCCTGGGCCCAGGGAGTGCAGGCCTGGGTCGCCTTCTACCTCGGACAGCTCAACACGGCCCAGGAACTGGTGGAGTCCCTGCTGCCCGATGTACGTCGCCGCGGCGATCCCTGGGCCGAGGCCATGATGCTGATCCTGTCGGCCTCCCTTGCCCTGTGGTCGGGGCGGGCGGGGCACGCGGTGGAGCTGTGTACCGAAGCCATCGAGGTGTCGCGCCGGTCCGATGATCCGGGCCTGGAGGTGCAGGCGCTGGCCGTGCAGGGTCGGGCCTATGTCTCGCTCGGTCGCTTGGCCGACGGCAGCGCCGTCCTGGAGCGGGCCTTCGCCCTGGCCGACCAGAAGCGTGACCGCTATAACCGCAGGATCGCCGTCATCGCCAACTGTGCCTCGGCCGCCAGGCTCGGCGAGTCGGAACGGGCAATGCGCTGGGCCGCCCAGTTCGACGGTGTGCACGACCCGGCCGTCGTCGGTGAAGCCGATCTCATCGTATCGATGGCCCTGGCCTGGCTGGCCCGGGGGGAAGTGGAAGAGGCCGCCGGCCAGCTGGCCTGGCTCGACGACCGCGACGACCGACAGGTGGATTTCTACGCCGAGGCGGTGAGGGCCATTCTGGCGGCGGCCCAGGACAGGGTCGACGAGGTGGAGGAGTCGGTGGACCGGGTCCTGTCCGGCGGTTCGACCTACCTCGATCGCATCATGGTGCTGCTGGCCCAGGCCGCGGCCCGGGCCCGGCGGGGTGACGACGGTGCCGACCAGGCGCTGTCGAAGGCCCGAAGCATGCTGGCCGGCACCGACGACCGTCTCACCGGCTGGATCGTCGATCTGGTGGCCGCAGTATGCGGGCACGGTGATCTCGACGCCGCTCGGGCTCGGATGGCCAACGGCGGCCTCGACCCGACCGGCCTGATCACCATGTGGACCCTGGCCGCCCGGCAGACAAGCAATCGTTAGCCGTTGCCTGCCGTGCCTGATCCCTCCTCCACCGCCGAAGGCCGTCGTATGGCCGATCCCAAGCCCTGGCAGCGGTGGGGTCCGTATCTGGCCGAGCGGGCGTGGGGCACGGTGCGGGAGGACTACTCGGCCGATGGAGACGCCTGGCGATACCTTCCCTTCGACCACGCCCGGTCCCGGGCTTTCCGATGGAACGAGGACGGCCTGGGCGGGATCTGCGATCTCCGCCAGCGGCTGTGCCTGGCCTGGGCGTTCTGGAACGGGTCCGATCCCCATCTGAAGGACCGCATGTTCGGCCTCGACGGCCATGAAGGAAACCACGCCGAGGACGCCAAGGAATACTGGTGGTACCCCGACGCCCTTCCATCCCATGCCTGGCTCCAGTTCCGGTACCGGTACCCGGTGGCCGGCTTCCCCTACGACCGCCTGCGGGAGGAGAACGCAGCCCGGACCCATCGTGAGCCGGAGTTCGAGCTGGCCGAGACCGGCGTTTTCGATCACGGATGGTGGGACCTGACCGTGACATGCGCCATGCACGACCCCGACGACATCGGGGTTCGGTTCACGGCCACGCTGGCGGCCGACGAACCGGCCACCCTTCACGTGCTGCCGACCTTGTGGTTCCGTAACACCTGGAGCTGGGACCCCGATCAGCCGGTGCCGATTCTTCGCCGGGTTGACGATGGCGTCGACGCCCACTGCCATCAGTTGGGAACCATGCGGCTACGGGGACCGGGCGAGGGTCTGTTCTGTGACAACGAAACGAATACGAAGCGGCTGTTCGACGCCCCGGGACCGGCCTTTCCCAAGGACGGTATCGATGACCATGTTGTCGGCGGCTCGTCCACCGTGAATTCCGACGGCACTGGAACCAAGGCCGCCCTGTGGAACCGCATCTCGGCCGAGCCCGAGGCCACGGTGGAGCTCCATTGGCGGCTCTCGCCCACCGGGGAGCCGCCCGACCCCGCCGTCTTCACCCTGCGCCGGGCCGAGGCCGACGCCTATCACCGGGCCCTGGCCCCTGAGCATCTCGACCACGACCGTCGCCGGATCCTGCGTCAGGCGCTGGCCGGGCTGGTGTGGTCGAAGCAGTTCTACCACTATGACGTCGAGCGGTGGCTGGACGGCGATCCCACCGGGCCGCCGCCGCCTCCGCAGCGGCGGTCGGGGCGCAACCACCAGTGGGCCCACCTCAACAATGCCGACATCATCGCCATGCCCGACATCTGGGAGTACCCGTGGTACGCGGTATGGGACCTCGCCTTTCACGCCGTGGTCTTCGCCCACATCGACCCCGGCTTCGCCAAGCACCAGCTGCTGTTGATGTGTCGAGAGTGGTACCAGCATCCGAACGGGCAGATCCCGGCCTACGAGTGGGATTTCGGCGACGTCAACCCACCGGTGCACGCCTGGGCCGCCCTCCGGGTGTTCGAGATCGACGGGAGCCGGGACTTCGACTTCCTGGAACGTGTGCTCCACAAACTGCTGCTGGCGTTCACGTGGTGGGTGAATCGTCAGGACGCCGAGGGCAACAATGTCTTCGAGGGCGGGTTCCTGGGAATGGACAACATCGGGCCATTCGACCGCTCGGCCGTCTCCGACGACGTCCGGCTGGAGCAGGCCGACGGGACGGCCTGGATGGCCATGTTCTGCCTCGACATGCTGGAGATCTGCCTGGTCCTGGCCGACCACGACGAGACCTACCAGGACCTGGCCACCAAGTTCTTCGAGCACTTCGCCTACATCGCCACCGCCATGGAGACACACGGACTGTGGAGCGAGGAGGACGGTTTCTACTACGACGTGCTCCACACCGGCTCGGCTCGAATCCCGCTGCGGGTACGGTCCATGGTGGGGTTGTTGCCGCTGGTGGCGGTCACCACCCTGGCCCAGGAGACGCTGGATCATCTGACCGACTTCGCCACCCGCACCGACTGGTTCCTACGCAACAAACCCCGGTTCCGAGAACCGATCGAGCATGTTCGGTTGCGGGGTCGCCGCCAGCTCCGACTCCTGTCGGTGCTGTCGCCGGAACGGCTGCAACGGGTCGTGGCCACCATCCTGGACGAGGGCGAGTTCCTGTCACCGTTCGGCATCCGGTCGCTGTCGGCCCGCCACCGCAGCCGCCCGTTCCGGGTGCCCATCGACGGGTCGGTGGCCGAGGTCGGCTACGAGCCGGGCGAGTCGCAAAGCGGGCTGTTCGGAGGCAACTCCAACTGGCGGGGCCCGGTGTGGTTTCCGGTCAACCACCTGGTCATCGAGGCCCTTCGGACCCACTCCGACTTCTTCGACCAGGAGTTGCGGGTCGAGTGCCCGACCGGATCCGGCCACCTGGTCACCCTGGCCGAGGTGGCCGACGAGTTGTCGGAGCGGCTGATTGGCCTGTTCCTCCCCGCCGCCGACGGCACCGTGCCCGCCCTCGCCGCCGATGACGGGTACGGCGAGGGTTGGAGGCGCCACGGCCTGCTGGCGTTCCACGAGTTCTTCCATGGCGACACCGGGGCCGGCCTCGGCGCCTCCCATCAGACCGGCTGGACGGCGTTGGTGGCCGACCTGCTACTGCGGGGTACCCCGCATCCCTGAGTGACCGAGACGGTTGCCGGCCCGCATGACAGAGACCGGGCCGTCCTCGCTGACCACGATCAGCCTGGCCGCCGGGTCGTCGTGGCTGTAGCGGAGGGCCGAGGTGTGACGGGTCCCCCGATACGCCCCGACCACCTCCTCGGCCCGGGGCGACGGGATGAGGCGAACCCCCAGCTCCCGCAGCGTGCCGTTGTGATCGAACACGGCGGCCCCGTCCATCTGGCCCAGCACATGGTAGAGGGGGGCCAGATCCGACGGCCGGCCGATCCGGAACGCCGGCGGGCGACCGAAGCGCCGTTCGACGCTGCCGTTGAGCACACCGTCACGGCTTATGACGAAGGTGGCGCCGACGTGCCGGGCGGCGACGTCGTGTATGGCGAACCGGAGCAGGTCCTGCATGATCTCGTACGAGTGGGGCTCGATGACACAGTCGGCGATGTCGAGCCATCGGGCAACCGGCGGTTCCAGCTGCCAATCGAAGCCGATGAGCCGAAGCACACCGAACGCTCCGGCCGCCCGCACCACCCCCGACGGGTGACGCTGGATCACGGTGGCCCGGGCCGCTTCGGCCACGATGGTGAGATCCCGTTCCGAGCCCACGCTGCGGTCGAACACCACGAGGTCGTTGATCCCGTCACGGCCACGAACGACGAAGCTGCTCACCCCGTCGGCGAACAGCCGGGCCACCGGATCATCCAGGTCCTCCACGCCGCGGTGGGCCACGCTGATCCCGGTATCGCGTTCCCAGAGCTCGGAGTCGAGGCCCGCTTGGACGATGGCCCCGAAGCTTGGGATGCGGCGTTCGTGGACCCGAGGGCGAACCGCGTACGAGAGCTCCTCCAGGAAGGGGCCGGGATCCTCGATGGAATGCAACGGCGACCGGTCGAGTTCGCTCAGTTCCTCCTGGAGCCGGCGGACATGTCCCGGTCGTCGGGTCGGTCCCTCGGCCTCGATCACGGATGGAGCCGCCACTCGTAGACCAGATCACCGGGTTCGGATCCGGCCGCCCCACCCGCCGATCCGGCCAGGGCCTGGGCCGCCATATTGGTGCCCTCGACCACGGCCCACACATGGTGATGGCCCTCCCCCCGGGCCAGGTCGAGCACGGCCTGGACCAGGTGGCGACCGATGCCCCGGCCCCGAAGTTGCTCGTCGACCTGGATGTCGTGGATCAATACCGAGCGGGCCCCGGTGGGCAGCCGCAGGCGAAAGCCCCACGTGTAGCCGGCAATCTGGCCGTCGTTGCCGTCGTCGTCCACGAGAAAGGCCCCGAAGGCGAAGGTGGACGAATCGGCCATGAAGGACAGCGATCCGGTGGAGGTGGCGGCGGCGTCCCAGCCGGGGGTGAAATGGTCGAGGAGCTGATCCATCAGTTCCCGATCGCTGACCTTGAGTTGACGTATCCCGCATGGGGGTCGGCTACGGGACGATGCCATAGTGTGGTCCGGCCGACCCTACTGGTCCGTTGCCGGCGCCGGTGACGGGGCGGGGATGATCAACTCCTGGCCCGGCTTGATCTCGTTGACGTCGGCGATGTTGTTGGCCTGGGCGATGCTGTCGACCGGAACACCGAACTTTTCGGCGATGCCGGACAGCGTGTCGCCGGACTCGATCACGTAGGTTTGGGACGGGCCGGGGTCGGTGGATGGGGTGGCGCCCGGTTGGGGTGGGGGCGGGGGAGCAACGATGGGGCCGTCGCTGATGACACGTACGCCGGCCTCGGTCGGGCCGTGAACGACCGATCCCGCCCCGGGCACGATGGCCAGCGTCGTCGTGGTCTCGGCGGCGACGGTCGACGATGTCGACGCCGTCGTGGCCCCGGACTCCTGGGCCGGGTCGTTCCCTACCACGGTGGCCCCGGTCCCGGTATCGGCCGTGGCCTGGGCATCGGTGGATGCCCCGGGCTCGGTCGAGGCCGCCTGATCGGCGGCCACCGGGCTGACGGGTTCGGCCCCGGCCACTTCGTCGGAGGGCGCCGAACGCCCACAACCGGTCAACACCACCACGGCGGCGGCCAGCGACGCCATCATCTGTTGCCGCAACCGGCGTGTTGCCCTCCGTTGGCCCATTCCGGACAGTCTACGGGGTAAGAACTCCATGGGGTCGAACGGGGTGTCGACGAGACGCTTCGGTGTCGGCCCCGACCACACCTCAGCCCCGCTTTCGCCGTCGCCCTCGACCTTGCCCACCGGACCGGCCCCGATGGGGTTTTCGTTTGCGCTCGCTGTCCCGACGGCTCTCGGCATCGGCCCGATCCCGGGACTCGGCCCGGCGGGCGAACTCCTCGAGCTGGGTTTCCTGGAGGGCCAGTTCCGCCATCAGCTCCCGCCAGTGTTCGAGCCGTCGCACCTCGATGGCCCCGGCGGCCAATGCGGCCTGCACGCCGCAGCCCGGCTCGTTGTCGTGGGCGCAGTTGGTGAACCGGCACTCGGCCGCGCCGTGGTGGATTTCGGGGAAGGCCAGGGCCAGGCCGTCGTACGCCTGCCACAGCCCGATCTCGCGTATCCCCGGTGTGTCGATGATCAGGCCGTGACCGGGAACGGGAATCAGGTCCCGGGTCACCGTGGTGTGACGGCCGCGACGGTCGGCGGCACGTACCTCCCCGGTGCGCTGAACCTGGCCCCCCGACAGCAGATTGACCAGCGTCGACTTACCGATTCCGCTCAGGCCGAGCAGAGCCACCGTAGTGTTGGCCGTCACCAGGCTCTCGATCTCGTCCATGCCCCGACCGGTGACCATGGAGACGGCGAGGACGGTGGCGCCGGGGGCAACCGCCTCCACCTCGGCCACGATCTCGTCGAGTTCACCGTCGGAGCCGCCGACGATGTCGGACTTGGTCAGCACCACCACCGGGGTGGCGCCGCTGTCCCACGACACCACGAGCTGACGCTCGATCCTGCGTAGGCTGAGGTCGCGGTCCAGGCCGTGCATGACGAAGACACGATCGATATTGGCCGCCAGCACCTGGGGTTCGGGGACCCGACCGGCGGCTCGGCGGGCCAGAGCGCTCGAGCGGGGGGCGATGTCGACGATGTGGGTCCCGTCCTCGGGATGGTCGGCCACCACCACGAAGTCCCCGGTGGCGGGCGCCAGTTCGGTCCGGGTTCTGGTCGAGCCCGAGGCGGCCAGGATGGCGTCACCGCCGGTGAAGACCAGACTGAATCCACGGGATACCTGGGCCACCCGGCCCCGATACGCCGTGCCCTGGTAGTCCAAAGTCTCGGCCGTGTCGCCGGCCGTCAATGCGGCCACCACCTCATCGGCCCAGGTGTCGTGTTCGTCGCCCCAGCCCAGGGAGGCCAGATCGGGAGTCAGACGGGCCAGGTCGTCGAGGGCCGGGCTCACGAAATGGAAAGAGTGAGCGGGTCGAAGGAGTTGGGTCCGTTGCCGTCCGGTTCCGGAAGGGAGTCCCGTAGGAATCGCAGCTGCAGCCGCAGCAGGTTTTCGGCCACCGCCGATTGGGGGGTCATGTGGGTCACACCGGACAGCGGCAGCACCTGATGGGGCCGGCCGGCGGCCAGCAGCGCGGTGCTGAGCCGGAGGGTGTGGGCGGCCACCACGTTGTCGTCGACCAGGCCGTGAATGAGCATGAGCGGCCGCTGCAGGGCCTCGGCCTCGGCGGTGAGGTCGGTGGCCTCGTAGTGCCGGGGAAACACGCCGGGGTGGCCCAGATAGCGTTCGGTGTAGTGGGTGTCGTAAAGGCGCCAGTCGGTCACGGGGGCACCGGCGATGGCGGCGTGGAAGCGGTCCGGTCGACGGAGCACGGCGAGGGCGGCCAGATAGCCGCCGAACGACCAGCCTCGGATGGCCACCCGGTTCAGGTCGAGAAACTCGAATTCGGCGGCGGCGGCGTCCACGGCGGCCAGCTGGTCCTCCAGGACCGGGCCGGCCAGATCGCCCCATACCCTGCGTTCCCAACGTGGCCCCCGACCCGGCGTGCCTCGACCGTCGGTGACCAGCACCACGAACCCGTGGTCGGCGAACCACTGTGACACCAGGTGGGGGCTGTGAGCCTTGACCACCCGCTGGGCATGGGGACCGCCGTAGGGGTCAAGGAGGACCGGCAGCATGCGGTCACCGATGAAGTCGGTGGGCAGGAACAGCGCGCTCTCGAGGCGGTCGGCCCCCAGTTTCATGAACAGGGGAGTGGCCTTGATCGGGGGCCGCAGCGACAGGTCCTCGACGAAGGCGGTGGGTGGACCGAGGGTGTGGTTTCGGTCGAAGGACCGGACCGCGACCTCCGTGCCGTCGGAGGCCGGTCGGGCCGCCATCACCACCATGCGGCGGCCGAGAAGCGGGTCGTCGTCGGCGTCGTGGTCGAACAGACCACCGGGCGAGGTATCGGTGCCGGCCACATCGTCGTCGACCACCCCACCGAACAGCTCGAACTCGTCGGTCCCGTCGCCCCGGCCCAGCACACTCAGGTACACCCCGGGGTTGGTGGTCAGGGCAATCGGGTCGGGTACCCCGGCCAGCTCATCGGCCTCCTCGCCGGGCCGGCCCGCCGGCTGTCCCGTCTTCCTGGAGTCGTGGTCGTCGAGTGGTACGAGAAACAGATGGCTCTCCGACGGCTCGGTCCAGGCCGAGATGACGGCGTGGTCACCGATCACACCGACGATGGACTTGACGTTGATCCGGTCGTCGGTCATGGCTCTGCCGTCGAGCAGGAGGGCCCGACAGCCGGGATGGGCGTCGGGAACACCGGGCTGGTGAAGCGGCACCAGATCCTCGATGGTGAGTAGACCTCGCCGGCACCAGGTGGGCGACGACGGGATCAACTCCACCCAGGTGTCCTCCTGAACGGTGCGGATCGGTTTGAGGGTGAGAGAGTCCAGGTCCGCTTCGGCGATGGACACCTCGAGCTGATCCCTGGTCTGGCGCACCACAAGGGGCGGGCGGCCCGACGACCAGACCACATTGGCCAGGTACTCGTAGTGGTGGGCGTCGGTCCAGTCGATCTGACGCTGAGTGCCGTCGAGGTCGACCACCAGCAGGTTGACCCTGGCGTTCACCGATCCCGCCGCCGGATAACGGATGGAGGTCGGGGGCCGGTCCGGATGGGCCGGGTCATTGACCCACCATTCCGACACCAGGTTCTCGTCGACCCGGGCGACGAGCAGACGGCTGCTGTCGGGGCTCCACCAGAAGCCCCGGTTGCGCTGCATCTCCTCGGCGGCCACGAACTCGGCCCGACCGAAACCGATGAGCGGGTCGGGATCGGAGGCCAGCGAGCGGTCGGAGCCGGGCACGTCCACCTCGACCAGCCGCAACGAGTTCTCCAGTTCGGGCTCCGATGAGCTGGAACCGGCCGAGACGTAGGCCACGTACCGACCGTCGGGGCTGAGTCGGGGATCGAACACGGGGCCGGCCACGTCAAGGGCGATGATGTCGCCACCGGCGGTGTCGACCACGAACAGCTCGCCGCCCAGGCCGAAGCAGGCTCGTCGACCGTTGCGATCGAGGGAGAAGGACACGATGCCCGATGCCGATTCCCGGGCCCGTTCCCGCCGGGCCCGTTCGGCCGGTGGCAGCTCGGCGGTGTTGGCGTCGGGGTGGATCAGTTCGGGGCTGGCCAGGAGCGATTCCTCCCCGGTTTCCAGATCGAGCCGCCACAGCCCCAGCGTGGGCTCCTCACCATTGGCCGATCGGAGATAGAGCAGGCGTCGGTCGAAGTCGGCGAACTGCAGGTTGCGGGGTACGCCGATGGAGAACCGGTGGGTTCGGGCGTACAGCGCCGGGAAGCTTTCGAGCGGATCGAGTGGGAGGTCGAGCCCCGACTTGGGAGTGATGCTGTCAGCGGAACCAGCGGAAGGAAACGATGGTCGCTTGGCCGAGTTCACCATCCCCACGCTATCTTGTCCCGCCACGCTCGGGCCAGCGGGGCCCACCGGTTTCGGGCCCGATCTCGATCGTGGCGGCTTAGGACCGCTCGACGCCGAGTTCTCGGAAGCTCAGCCCGATGCTCTTGGCCAGCAGGTTGGGGTCATGCACCGCCGCCGGGTCGATGTGGATGCCGAAGTACGCCCGCTGATCGTAGGTGTTCATGGTGATGTTGAACGCCGTACCGGTGACCGGACCCATTGGGTACATGGCCTCCACCCGGCGCCCGGCGAACCAGGTGGGGATGGGCACCCCGGCCACGTTGCTGGTGGCGAAGTCAACCCGCGACGCTTGGCCCAGCGTGATGGCGGCGGCCATCGGCGGCGGCATGAAGTTGCCCAGGCTGCTCAGGGCGTCGAGGGCGTCGGTCCGGCCCTCGAGCATGGCCCGCTTGGTCTTGACCTCGGAACGAATCACGGCAAGCCGCTCCTCGGCATCGACGCCGGCTCCCGGAATCTCTATTGACACCGGCAGGAAGGTGTTGTCGTCCTGGCCCAGTTCGGCCGGGTCGTTCGTCCGTTCCGGCTGCACGTTGATGACCACGGTGGCCAGTACCCGCTCCAGGTCGATGTCGTACTCGGCGTGATAGTTCACGGCGGCCTGAGCGCAGGCGGCCACGAACAGATCGTTGACCGAGACCTCGAGTTCACGGGCCCGGTTCTTGATGGACTCCAGCGACTCGTCGATCATCTCGAATCGACGGTTCCGGGATCGCCGCGACCACAGCGTCGACGATTTGGGTTCACCCGACAGCTGTACTCCGGCCGCCTTGGCCGAGGCCAGCGCGCCCTCCCCGATCTCCCACAGCTTGTTTGGGGAGGGCATTTCCCTGAGGACGTCGAGGATACGCTCGGCCCCCGATCGCAGCCTGTCGTCGAACCCGTCGCCGACCTCGTCGGCCTCGACCTGGAACAGATCGTCGAGATCGATGGCCACGGGGCCGTGGTCCATCGGCTCGAACTCCAGGAGGTGCAGGGCAAGGCGAACCAGCCCGGCGCCGTCCGAGATCGAGTGATGGAACTTCGACAACAACACCGCCTTGCCCTCGGCCAGACCGGTGACCACCAGGAATTGCCACAGTGGTCGGGTGCGATCGAACGGGTCGTTCACGAACTGGGTGGCCAGGCGGCGGAGTTCGTGACCGGTGGGTTCGGGCGCGACCCCTTCGTCGCTGCCGTCGATGGCGTCGATGGCCACCATGCGGAGGTGGTGGTCGAGATCGAACTGGGTGTCGACCACCCACTCGAGTTGGCTGAGGGGGCCCGTCACCCCCAACGGGTCATTGACCTTCAGTCGCAGTCGCTCGACATTGGCCACCAGGTTGGTGATGGTGTTGTGCAGTCGCTGCGGCTCCGGGGCTGATTCCAGGATCGAGACCAACCCCATGGTCGAGGCCAGGTTCGGATCCTGGCCGAGCGACCACATGAATGATTCGGTATTGGACAGACGTTGGCCCATGGCTACAGCCTAGGGTGCGGCGGGACGGCGCCCCTGCCGCCGGCCGAGGACGGCTTGAGTTTGGCCTCCGGCCGAACGTCGTCCGGATTTGACGTGATCGTGAACATCGAAGTCACCAAGCGAAACCAGGACCGGGCGGAGCCCTCGACCCGAAAACGAAACGTGATGGTCGACACTTCGGCTTCGGTTTGAATGGGGTACGCCGATAGACTTCGACCAGTAGTTCTCCCGACACAAGGAGTTCCCAGTATGTCAGACGTCAAGGTCTGGATTGATCAAGATCTCTGCACCGGCGATGGCCTGTGCGCCGAAATCGCGCCCGACGTGTTCTTCGGCATGGATGACGGTCTGTACTACGTGAAGGAAGCGACCGAGAACTTCGGAGCCGAGAAGCTGTTCGACGGCGAGTCGAACCCGGCCGGCGCCGAGGGCATGGCCCGCATTCCCGACGGGGGCCTGGAGCGGGTCATCGAGTCCGCCGAGGAATGTCCCGGCGAGTGCATCTTCATCGACGTTCCCGAGTAGACACACCACCGTCCCACACTGTCTGACATCATTCTCGTCGGTCCCGGTAGGGCCCGACGAAGGCCGGCCGTCGCTGATCGATACGGCCTAGGAAAGCTGAGCCATCCGGCTCAGCTTTTTCCGTTTCGGGCCGAAGGGGAGAGGTGCACGTGGCCAAACCCGCGCTCTTTGGACTGCTGGCCTGTTCCCTGGCCTGGGCCTGGTTCAACCGGGCCCCGGTTGTCGACGCCTACCGGGACCCGTCGTCGCCGGTGGAGCTGCAGCTCGACGGCATCGACCTGACGGTCGAAACCACACCGCTGCCCCCATCCCCGTTCAACCGCGTCATGGCCGATGACACCAGCAGGATGCCTCCGGCCCTGGCCTACATCGACCCCGAACCGGCCCCTCCGGTGGCCATGTCCGGGGGTTCGGTCGCCATCTCCGGCACCGTGTTCGGCGCCGGGCTCCGCTCCCGGGACGACACGTCGGTGCCGCCGGTGCCCACCACGACGTCGCCCCCCACCGGCTCCGACGACGGTTCGGCCGACTCGACCACCGTCATCACCGAACCGGAGCCCGCCGCCCTGGAGCGGGGGGTGGTACGACTGGAGCGCCACACCACCAACGGTGTCGGGGTTCTCGACCTGGCCGTCGACGACCAGGGGCGTTGGGGAGCCGACGACCTGCCCGGCGGCCGATACCGGCTGCGGGCCTGGATCCCCGGTGCGGCCACCTCCGGTACCTCGGAGGTGTTCTTCCTGGCCGAGGGTGAGGTGTCGACCCATCGCATCGAGCTGTCCGGCGTCGACGCCGCTCCCCGGTTGGAGCTCGCCGACGGCGGCCCAATGTTTGTGGGTCTGGAGTCCAGGGTCGGGGTGGTGGCCAGTCGTCGCTGGATCGACGACGACGGTCTTGTCGTCACCGGTCCCATGGCCGGAGCTTCGGTGATCCTGTCGGTATCGGGGCCGCTGATGGTGGAGTCGTCGGAGACGGCGATCACCGACAGTCGGGGTCTGGCCCAGTTCCGGGTGCGCTGCAGCGAACCGGGACCGACCTCGGGGACAGCGGTCATGGGTGTTGTCACCGTGTCCGGGCCGTTCCCGACCTGCCAGTCCGTGCCCGAGCCTGCGCCGTCGCCGGAGGCGCCGGTTGACGGCGGTCTTCCCGACCCCGGTGACGGTGCCGATGGTTGACAACGCGCAGGACCGCCTCTACCAGCTGGTGTCGACGGTGCTCCGGGTGGCAGTGGCGTTGGCCGTGGCCGTGTTGGTGGTGCCGCCGGTGGCCGGGGCGGTGGCGGCCGGCACCCTGCTGAACGCCCCCCTACCGGTGGGCGAGCTTCCGGAGAAGCGCCCTATGATCTCGGCCGTTCCCTCCACGGTCTACGACGCCGCCGGTCGCCAGATCGGTTTGTTCCGGGGCTTCGATCAGACGGTGGAGATCACCCCGGATCAGATTCCCCAGGTGCTCAAGGACGCGGTCGTCGCCATCGAGGACAAGCGGTTCTGGCAGCACGACGGTGTCGACTACGAGGGCATCGTGCGGGCGGCCCGGGTCAACCTGGAGGTCGGTGGCATCGCCCAGGGCGGTTCCACCCTGACCCAGCAGTATGTGAAGAACGTCTATCTGTCGAATGAGCGGACCATCGAGCGCAAGTTGGAGGAGGCGCTGCTGGCCACCGAGCTCGAGAAGACCATGTCCAAGGAGGAGATCCTGTTCGGGTATCTCACCACGTCGTACTTCGGGTCGGGAGCCTACGGCATCGGGGCGGCGGCCGAGATCTACTTCGGCAAACCGGTTTCGGAACTCGACATCTCCGAGGCCGCCACCCTGGCCGGGGTGGTCAAGGCCCCGACGAGCACGTCGCCCTACGTGGACCGGGATGCCGCCGACCAGCGTCGCCGGCTGGTGCTGCAGGCCATGTACGACCAGGGCTACATCTCGGCGGCCGATTACGAGCGGGAGGCGGCCCGGCGATTGTGGTCTCAGGAGGACCCCGGTTCACCCGACGGGCCGGTCACCCTGCTGGTGCCCCGGCAGAAGAAGGGTGCCATCCACTATCCGTTCTTCGTCGACTATGTGGAGGCCGAGCTGCTGGAGCGGCTCGGCCCCGACCCGGTCTATCAGGGCGGACTGCGGATCGAGACCTCCATCGTGCCCGAGTATCAGGAGGCGGCCGAGTCGGCAGTGGCCCGCCGGCTGGGCAACACCGAGTACCCGATCGAGATGGCCCTGGCCTCGGTCGACCCCGCCACCGGTCACGTGGTGGCCATGGTCGGGGGTCGGGACTACGAGTTCAGCCAGGTCAACCTGGCCACCGGGGGTTCGACCGGCTTTCAGCCCGGCAGCTCGTTCAAGCCCATCGTCCTGGCCACTGCCTTCGTCCTCGGGCTCAACCCCGACACCGCCTACCCGGCCCCCGGGCAGTGGATCGTGCCCGGCTGCACCGGCGATCAATGCACGATCTCCAACTACGACTACCGGAACTACGGCCGACTGACGCTGCGGGAGGCCATGCGAGCCTCGGTCAACACCGTCTTCGCCCAGCTCGTGCTGGACGTCGGGCTGGCCGACACGGTGGAGCTGGCCCGCCGCCTCGGGCTGGAGACCTACGACCCCGACGGGGTCTACGGACCGAGCCTGGCCCTGGGGGCGGTGGAAACCTCGCCCCTGGCCATGGCCTCGGCCTACGGCACCTTCGCCAACCGCGGGGTTCGGGTCGCACCCACTGGCATCCTGCGGGTCATCGACGCCGACGGCAACGTCCTGATCGACAACCGGGCCCGATCCGGTGAGCGGGTGCTGGACACCGCGGTGGCCGACAACATCACCGATGTGCTGGTCGACGTCATCGCCGACGGCACCGGGCAGCGGGCCCAGATCGGACGGCCGGCGGCGGGCAAGACCGGAACCGCTCAGGCCTACCGGGCGGCGTGGTTCGCGGGCTACACCCCCGATCTGGCCACGGCGGTGTGGATGGGCCACGCTGATCGGCTGGCCCCGCTGCGAGGTGTGAACGGGGTGGGTCGGGTCACCGGCGGCTCCCACCCGGCGGTGGCCTGGGCCGACTTCATGGCCGCCGCCCACGAGGGGCTCGAGGTCTCCGAGTTCCCGGAGCCGGAGCCCATTGTGCCCATCGCCAAGACGGCCGAGGAGATGGCGTCGTTCCGGGTGCGGGAGTTCACCCGGCTCGGTCCAAGGCAACGACCGGTCACCCTGGGCCAGGATTGTGGGGGCCAGTCGTGCCGGCAGGATCGGGTGCCGACCCCCCAGTTGGCCCGCTCCCAGGCTCCGACCACCGTGCCTCCGCCCGGCTCCGACGACGGGGTCGACGGTTCGGCACCCTCTTCGTCCACGACCACCTCTTCACCGTCGAACCCGCCCACGACCGAGCCCGGTTCCGGCGGCTCGACCACCACGCCCTCGTCATCCCCATCGACCACGACGCCGTCGACGGACTCGTCCTCGTCCACCGGCTCGAATTAGACCGTTACCAGGAGTCCATCAGCCATGGCCCCATCAACCAGCAGAGCCGATCGGTCCCCTTCGTCGGAGGACGGGGTTCCGGCCGCCTTTCTCGGCGCAGGGCGGCGCAGAAGCGATCGCATGGAGCCGGACTGGATCCTCGACGATGTCTCCGGGAGCCAAACGCACGACGACCTCATCGAGGACGCCGAGCTGGTGGAGGACGAGTCCGTCGATGGCCACGTCGAGTCGGGGTCGGAGTCAGAGCCCGGGGCGGGCGCCGACTCGACGCACTCGGTCTCGCTGGCGGAAGGCTTCCTGGACCGACCCCCGGCAACCACCCGGCCGGCGGCGCCGCGACGGGTGCGGGTGGCCCGGGCCCTCGGCATCTCGCCCCGTCTGGTCGGCGGACCCGAACCCGTCGGCGGTGTGGCCCCCTTCATCGAACCCCGCAGCCGGCTGAGCCGGTGGTCGAAGGCCCGGGAGTTGGTCAACCGGGGCTATGTACCGCTCAGCCCGGGTCGGCCCAAGCTCCGCCACCGCATCCTGCCCCGGAGCGTCATCGGCATCGTCACCATGTTGATGATGTTGGGGGTGGGGGCGGCGTTCAGCGGGGCCGCCTTCTACGCCTACTACGACGCCCGCCTGGCCGACAACGAGCGGGCCGTGGCCCGGTTCGTTGAGGGATTCGACCAGCAGTTCACCGATGCCACCGGAGCCATCGACCAGCTTCGAACCGAGACCATCACCGAGATCCGGGATGAACTGAAGCCGCTGGGGGAGTACGTGGCCGACGCCAACGGGGTCATCCAGCTGCCCGAGGTGGCCGGCCCGTCGGTGTGGATGGTGGAGACTCGGGACCAGGACGGTCGGCTCACCGCCGGTGCCGCCTTCGCCGTGGTCGCCCACGACGGCGGGGGTACGGCCATGGTCACCAGTTACAGCCTGATCGCCGCCTCCACCATCGAGCCGGCCCCCGGCATCGATCTGACAAAGGATTCCGAGCGCCTTCCGGCCCAGCTCTGGTCCTGGGACATCGAGCGGGATCTGGCCGTGCTGGTGGTCGATCGGGAGATCCCCGTGCTGGAGTTCGCCACCGAGCAGGGGCAATTGGAGTCGGTTGGCTCCCGGCTGTTCGCCCTCAGTGGGATGGGCGGCAGTGGCTCGACCGCGTCGCCCGGGGTGCTGCTCGATCGATCCCAGATCGGGCTCCAGCACACGGCGCCGGTCGGAACCCTGTTCGTCGGCGGTCCGCTGCTCAACGGGGAGGGCAAGGTGCTGGGTGCGGCCTCCACCAACTACCGGCCGCTCGGCATCGACCCCGGTGACGTGGCCCAGGCCCCGGATGTGCGGTCGATGTGTGCGGTGATCCTGGAGTGTTCCCAGGTGAGGGAGCGAGTGGTGATCGACGTGTCGGCCGACGACAGCGAGGCCCCCGAGAGCGACGGATCCCCGGTTCGGGGCGGCGATCCAGTTGCCACCGAGGAGTCGGCCGAGCCCGAATCCGGAGACGAGGTCGTCGACGAGACCGGTGATGAGGTCGTCGAGATCGCACCCGCCGACGACACGATCGACGACGGGAGCCAGGAGTAGTCGGGTCCTGATCCGGCCGATCTTGGGTTTTCAAGGAGCGGGTGATCAAGACGAACGGCGAACTTTGAGCGCTGGACGACCCACAAACGGGTCGTGGACGGCTCAAAGTAGCGAGTGGGCCGGGGGGATGGGGAGGCCGCTCAGCCGCGGTCGCTGTTCTTGCCGCCCCGGCTCAGTAGGACAAGTGCGGCCACAGCGGCCAGTGCCTGGGCAAACGACATCGGCTCAACCGGTTTGGCCACCTCCGCCCGACGGTCGGAGGGCTCGACGTCCCCGGTGGAGGCCGCAACGTCCTCGCTGGCCGGCTCGACGATGCCGTTGACCTCGGCCCCGATGATGACCGACAGCGATGCCAGCTGGAGGAACAGCATGATGGCGGCCACCGAACCCAGGACACTATAGGATGCCGGGAGTGATCCGATGTACGAGCTGTAGACGCTGAGGCCAATGGCCGAGATGACAAACAGACCCCCACCGACCAGCGAGCCGATGTTTATCCAAGGTGTACGGGGCTTGCGGCCCGGTCCATAGCGGTACAGGATGGTCAGCGCGCCGACGAAAAGGAGAGCCGCCGCGGGGAGTCGGACGAGTCCGATGGTGGTCTCGGCTGCGCCTCCCAGGTCGATACGATCCAGCACCTGGGGGACCACGCTGATGAGGGAGGCCAGAACGGCCACGAAGATGATGGCGGCGGCGGTGAAGAGGTAGCTGCCGATCCGGACCTGCCAGCCCGGTCGGTCGTCCTCGTAGTCATAGGCCATTTTGATGGCGCCCAAGAGCTTCTGCACCGCACCCGAGGCCGAGAAAAGGGCGATGACTATGGAACCGATCAGGACCGGGGTAGCCGATCCCTTGACTTCGTCGATGATGCCTTCGAGCATCTCCGTGATCGTTGCCGCCGCGTTCTCACTCAGCGATTCGGTGGCATCGGCGATCTGGGATTCGATTTCGGCCGGGTCGGCCATCAGGCCGTAGATGGCGACCAGGGCGGTCAGGGTGGGGACCAGGGCCAGTAGCCCATAAAAAGCGATACCGGCCGACGTCACGGTGACGTTGTGCAGCGACATTCGGCGGAGTACTTCTTTGCCGACGGTCTTCACTTGATTCATGGGTGCATCACGAAAGGCAAACGATGATCATGCATGGCCCAGTCCACCCTAGTTTGGCTTGGTGGGTTGGATGTTCACGATCAGGTCAAATTTCGGCGACGTGTGGCCGGACGCCAAACTCGAAGCAACTCGGAGAGTTGCCGTGAGGCGCTCCGCGCCGAACACTAGAACTCGTCGGTCGGTACTTCCACAACGTGGGCCCCGGTGCGGTCCCGGCTGGAGCCGCGCCTTCCGGTGCGGATCTGCTTGGGCCGGAACCGACGCTGGGGAAAGTTGATGCGGTCGAGGAGCACGGCGATCAGCGACAGGAACAGTGCTCCGACCACCAGGGCCAGCACGGAGAATGTGTTGAGGAAGGCGACGGTTGTGGCCATGGCCTCAACCTACCGGATGTGGTGGGCGGTCCATGGTCAGGCTCGCTGTATGACCGCAGTGATCGAGGTTTCGGCCCGATCGGCCCAGCGCTGCTTGTAGCCGAAGTCCATGCCCATGTCGTAGGTGTGGGCCAGCTCGTGGCGACACAGGTGGCGGATCTGGTGTAGCTGGAGCAGGTTGCCGATGGACAGGTCGTCGTACCCGGACCGGTAGCTGATCTGCAACCCCCGGTAGCGGTGGTTGCGGATGCCGCCGAGGATGTAGCCCACGTCATGGTCATCCAGCCGGGCCACGAACACCTGCAGCCGGTCTTGCTGTCGGAGCCGGTCGACCATGAACCGGTACATGGCCGACATCTCGTCGCTGGTCATGCCCGATCCCTCGGAACCCTTCCATGACTCGTGTTCGATGGCCAGCAGCCGGTCGAACGGTTCACTGCCGGGATCATGATCACAGTCGGAACCATCTCCGTCCGCAGTGACGTCGACGATCTTGAGCCCTCGCTCGACGGCCCGTCGCTCGGCCTGGCGGAGATTGCGGCGGAACCGGGCGCTGCGGTTGTCCAGCCAGGCCTCGTAGCCATCGGACAGGTCGGCCACCCGGCGGGTGATGCCCTCGCCGACGGAGATCGGACCCAACCGGCCCAATGCGGCGCTCACGGCCAGAGCCGTGGGGTGGGGCAGCGGTGGAAGCCCTGGGATGATCAGCGACGACCAGTGGGGAAGCTGCTCGAGATCGGCTGCGACCTCGGCGGCCAGGGCGTCGATATCGACCCCGAACAGGGGGCAGGCGAAGCCCCATAACGGTTCGATGCTGCTCAGCAGAATGTTGCGTTGCAGGTCGCGGTAGTAGCCGAACAGGGCGAAGCCGTGGCCGTCGGCGGATTGCAGATAGAGGTGCTTGCCTCGGGGGGCGAAGCCGGTCGATACCGACAGAGCCCAGTCCGGGCCCGAACACCAGGGGTCGATGCCGTCGGTGGCGTCGATGGCGGCTTCGATCGCCTCCGACGATTCCTCCAGTTCGGCTCGGGTCAGGGGGTACACGGATTCTCGTTACGGTTCGGGGTCGGAAGTGACTCTAGTTTCGGTTGGTGGCTTGGATGTTCACGAGTGCGTCAAGTTTCGGCGACGTTTGGCCGGAGGCCAAACTCGAAGCAACCCGGAGAGTTGCCGTGAGGCGCCCCGTCGGCGAACACTGTTATTTGACGCTAATTGACAATGTTGTGGATTATCCGTCATGTTCGTGTCCCGATAAGCGGCGTGGACTTGAATGGGACCATGGTCGACGACTCAGCGATTGAGGCGTTCGCCCGTGACGGTGTTGTTGCGGTCCGAGGCGTGATCAAACCACCAGAACTTGAACTTCTCGCCGAAGGGGTGAGCCGCGTCGTGGACGCCCCGGGTACGCGAGCCAACGTGGCCAGCCGGGAGACCGACCCCGGACGGTTCTTCGAGGATTTCGTTCGTTGGCCGGATACTCCGGAGTTCGAGCAGGTGGCCCTGCGCTCGCAACTTCCGGAGCTGGCGGCGGCTTTGCTCGATTCCCCCAGCGTGCGGTTCTACCACGATCATGTGTTGATCAAGGAAGCCGGCACCAGCCAGTCCACCCCGTGGCACCAGGACCAGCCCTATTACAACGTGGAGGGCCGCGGTATCAGCGCCTGGGTTCCGCTGGATCCCATCCCCCGTGCCGGGTCGCCGGAGTTCTGGGCCGGATCGCACCGCGGGCCATGGCGCATGCCCCGGACGTTCCTGGACTCAGAGGCCAAGTGGTTCCCGGAGGGGTCGCTGGTCGAGATCCCCGACATCGACGCCGACCGCTCGGCGTACGACATTCGCCAGTGGGCCCTCGATCCCGGTGACGTGGTGTTCTTCAACTTCCTTACCGTGCACTGTGCCCCCGGCTTCCCGTTCGACCACGGCCGGCGGGTGGTGTCGTTCCGCTACATCGACGCCGAGGCCCGCCACGTGGTACGGCCCTGGGCCACGTCGCCGGAATTCCCCGGCTTGGCCGACGAGCTGGGTGAGGGTGAGCTGTTCGATCACCCGCTGTTCCCGGTGGCCTGGCCCCCGGTGCCGGCCATTCGTTAGTCCACCTGGTCGGATTCACAGTCGTCGTCGGTGACCGAACTCGTCGAACTGGAGCCTGATCGATCCGAGCACGGACTGGTGGTCGACGCCGCGTCCGTTCTGGCGCCGCCGGTCGAGGAGCATGCCATGCGCCGCGTGACCCGGGAGGTGGCGTTCGAAGGCGCCTGGTCATCGGGGAGAGCCGACAAGGTCGAAGAGCTGTTCGACTCGATGGCGGCCGAGTGGGATGCGCCGCGGTCCGAAGCGGTTCGAGTGGCCCCCATTCACGATGCCGTGGCCCGGGGTGGTTTGGCCTCCGGGTGGTGGCTGGAACTGGGAGCCGGCACTGGAATCGGTACCCGCATTCTGGCCCCGAGTTTGGACTCGGTCGTGGCGTTCGACATGGCGATGCGGATGTTGATGGCTATGCCTCAGGTGGTTGCTCCCCGGGTTCGGGGTGACGCCTCGTGCCTGCCGTTCGGTGACGGCACGTTCGCCGGGGTGGCCATGGTCAACATGCTGTTGTTTCCCTCGGAGGTGGACCGGGTGGTGGGGGAGCGAGGTCAGGTTCTCTGGGTCAACACGGCGGGGGCGTCGACGCCTATCCATCTGACGCCCGAGGAGCTGCTGACGGCGCTGCCCGGTTCGTGGCGTGGACGTTGGGCCTGCTCGGGATCCGGTTTCTGGGTCGTGGCCGAGCGATCGGCGTGATTGACTGGGCCCGGCGGACGGCCCTCGGTCGGGCTGCGGTGTGGTCGTGGCCACAATGGCCACGACAGTGTTGGTGCGACTTTGCCCCGGCTGAAGACCCCTGACCTGTTGACCGAGCCGCTATATTGCCAACCCTTGCCCCCGTAGCTCAGTGGATAGAGCGTCGGTTTCCTAAACCGTGCGTCGCAGGTTCGATTCCTGCCGGGGGCGC
>JAHEJM010000055.1 GCA_024638815.1 Acidimicrobiales bacterium
CATCATGCGGGCCGACGGCCAGGGGGGTTCGATCGTGCACATCAGCTCCATCGAGGGCATGCAACCGGCTCCCGGACACGCCCACTATGCCGTGTCCAAGGCCGGACTTCTGATGCACGCCAGAGCAGCGGCTCTCGAACTGGGGCCCGATCGCATCCGGGTCAATGCCGTCTCGCCCGGGTTGTGCGACCGCCCGGGCCTTCGGGAGCAATGGCCCGACGGGGTGGAACGGTGGATGGCCGCGGTTCCCCTCGGCCGACTGACCACCGGCGAGGACGTGGCCAAGGCCTGCCGATTCCTGCTTTCCGACGAGGCCGAATTCATCACCGGGGCCAACCTGGTGGTCGATGGGGGTATGTCGACCCGACCAACGTGGTAGGAAGTAGGTTGGTCCCGCAAACCCTCGGCGGCAATCCCAACGCCGGTAGATCTCACTGCCCACTGTCTTCGGAATCCCGATGATCAGCACTCGAACCCTCCCCACCGACTGGCATTCGCTGAATTCGCCGGGCCTCAATCTGGATGACCCGCTCCACGCCTGTTGCCACGGCTCACGTCTGTTGGGACGCGAACCGGCCTTCGTGCTCCACGGCGGGGGCAACACCTCAGTGAAGACGGAGTACCTCGACGTCACCGGTCGTCGCATCGAGGCCCTCTATGTCAAGGGCTCGGGCTGGAACCTGGCCACCATCGAGCCGGCCGGCTTCGCCCCCCTTCGCCGTGCCCGGCTGGCCGAACTCCTCGAACTCGGCCGGCTGGCCGATGAGGACATGGCCCGGGAATTGGCGGCGGCCAAGCTCGATCCCGGTGCCCCCCAGCCCTCGGTGGAGTCCCTGTTGCACGCTTTCCTGCCCCATCCGGCGGTGCAACACAGTCATGCCGACGTGATCGTGGCCATGACCAACACCGCCGACGGTGAAGCCAACAGTCGCGACGCCTTCGGGAACGACGTGGTGGTCATTCCCTATGTCATGCCCGGCTTCGACTTGGCCCGACTGGCACGCGAGCTGTGGCCCCGGCAGGTGCACGACGGCGTGATCGGCATGGTGTTGCTCAACCACGGGCTGTTCACCTTCGGCCGGTCCACCAGAGAGGCCCTCGAGCGCCATGTGAATCTCATCGAGCGGGCCGAAAACTGGTTGAACGAACATCCCCCCGACCCCGAGGCCGAGCGGCTGGAACCTCTGCGGTTCCCTGCACTGAACGTGGAACAGACGGTCGAGCTACGGCGTGATGTCTCGAAAGCGGCGGGTCGGCCGATGGTCATCACCACCCACCGCAACGAGGCGGTTGCCACCTTCCTCGGCCGTGGCGACTGGGCCGACATTTCCCGGCGAGGGCCGCTGACCCCGGATCATGTCATCCGGACCAAAAGATTGCCCCAGATCGGGCTCGACGTCAGCGCCTACGTCGAGGAGTATCGCCGTTACTACGAACGAAACGCCCGTCGGTTCGACCGTGAACTGGCCACGCTCGACCCGGCCCCTCGGGTGGTGCTCGATCGAAACCAGGGCATGGTCACGGTGGGCCGCACCCCGGGGGAATCCGACGTCGTGGCCGACATCTATCATCGCACCATGGAAGTGGTGGCCACGGTCGAGGATCGCCTCGGCGGCTACGTGGCTCTGAGTGACGGCGATGTCTTCGACTGCGAGTACTGGGACTTGGAACAGGCCAAGCTGCGGCGTCAGGGGGCGGCCCCGGCGTTGTCTGGTCGAGTGGCGCTGGTGACCGGTGCCGCGTCCGGCATCGGACGAGCCTGCGCTCAGGCCCTCATGGCCCGGGGTGCCGCCGTCGTCGGGATTGATCTCGCCGAGGGGGTGGTCGACACCTTCGAGGGTGCGGCCTGGCTGGGGGTACAGGCCGACGTGACCAGGGAGGTCGACGTCGACCGGGCCCTGGTGGAAGCGGCGACCAGATTCGGGGGCGTCGACATGGCCGTGGTGGCGGCCGGCGTGTTCGCCGCCAGTGCCCCCATCGCTGAACTCGACGACGAGATCTGGAGGTGGACCCAGGCCGTGAACGTGGACTCGGTGGCTCGGCTGCTTCGGCGCCTCCATCCGCTGCTGACACGGTCGCCGTTGACCGGTCGCGTCGTCGTGATCGGCTCGAGGAACGCTCTGGCGCCGGGAAGGGGGGCGGCTGCCTATTCGGCGTCGAAGGCGGCGTTGACCCAATTGGCCAGGGTGGCTGCACTGGAATGGGCGGCCGATGGTGTCCGGGTCAATGTGGTCCATCCCGACTCGGTGTTCGACACCGGACTGTGGACCGATGAGATCCTGAACCAGCGCGCCGCCAGCTACGGGCTGACGGTGGAGGAGTACAAGCGACGCAACCTGCTGGGAACGGAGATCACGTCGGACACGGTGGCCGAGATGGTGCTGGCCATGTGCGGACCGGCGTTCGCCGCCACAACCGGAGCCCAGGTGCCGGTTGACGGCGGCAACGATCGGGTGGTGTGATCCCGCGTCGCGTGTCGTCCCATTGGCCTCCTCGCGTCAAGGGAAGGTGCCGCATCTTGGCGGGCGCCGGCCTCGAACGGTAGTGTCGTCGAAGTGACGTCCACCGTTCACTGGAACCGCGGCGCCGTCGAGCTGATCGACCAGACCCGACTGCCCCATCACCTCGAGACTCTTCGGATCGAGACGGTGGAGTCGATGGTGGCTGCCATCAAACGACTGTCGGTGCGCGGTGCGCCCGCCATTGGGGTGGCCGGGGCGTTCGGCGTGGTGTTGGCCATGATCGAAGCCGATCCGTTCACCAAGCCCGAGGAGTTCGACCGTTTGCTACAGGCGTTACGAGACGCACGCCCGACTGCGGTCAATCTGGCCCACCGCGTCGATCAGGTGGCGGCGGTGATCGGCGGTGGGGCCGACGCCGCGCTGGCGGAGGCCGAAGCCATTCGGGCCGACGAGATCAGAGCATCCCGGGCCATGGGCGACCTGGGAGCCGACCTCATAACCGAATTGGTCGCATCGCCGCGAATTCGGGCCATGACCATCTGCAACACCGGGGGCCTGGCCACGGTGGAACGGGGCACGGCGTTGGCCGTGATCCAAACCCTCCACGAACGGGGCCGACTCGAACTTGCCTACCCGTTGGAGACCCGACCATTGCTCCAGGGAGCCCGTCTGACCACCTGGGAGCTCCAGCAGATGGAAGCCCCGTTTCGGCTTGTGGTCGATTCGGCCGGTCCGGCACTGATCAGCAGGGGTATGGTCGATGTCGTGCTGGCCGGAGCCGACCGGATCGCCGCCAACGGTGACAGCGCCAACAAGATCGGCACCTATTCGCTGGCACTGGCGTCCCGAGCCGATGAGGTTCCGTTCCTGATCGTGGCACCGGAATCGACGGTCGATAGGGCGACGGTCCAGGGCTCGGATATCGAGATCGAGATGCGGTCCGAGGACGAGGTCACCGGATTCGGCTCGACCCGCTTCGCCCCGTCCGGGGCACCGGCTCTCAATCCGGCGTTCGACGTCACTCCGGCGTCGCTCATCACCGCCATCGTCACCGATCGTCGCGTCGTGCACACCGATCGTGGCGAACGACCGGCATGACCGGCTATGTTGGCCCGCCCGGCCTGGATGCCGCCCGAATCATCGACCACCTCGGTATGAAGCCCCTGGCTGCGGAGGGTGGCGTGTGGAGCCAGCTACTTCTCGACGAACACTCCAGCGCCATCTACTACCTTCTGGCTCACGACGACTTCTCGGCTTTCCATCGACTCGCCGGGCCGGAGACCTACCACTTCTACGCCGGCTGGCCGCTGCGCCTGATACTGCTTCACCCCGATGGCACGATGTCGAGGCAGTGGGTGAGCCCGTGGCTCGACGCCGGGCACCGCCCCGCATTCACCGTGGACGGAGGGATATGGCAGGCGAGCCGAACCGGTGGCCGACAGCCGGGATCCTGGACGCTGGTCGGAACCACGATGGCGCCCCCCTTCCAGCCCGCACAGTTCGAACTCGGTAGTCGTGACGTGCTGATCGACCGTTACCCCACGGCGGCCGACGAGGTGAGAGCCCACACCCGGGAGTTCCCGCCGAGTCCGTCGTCGTAGTTCCAGCAGTCCTGCACCGACCCCTCGATGAACACGCCAGGTGAGTGTCGGCGGTTGCCGATGCATAGGTCCGCCGGTTGTCGGATCCATTTGGATCGCCAGTGATCTTCGATCGGTCCCCCCATCACCGTCCGAAACCGCCTACGCTCATGGCCCGTGAGCGCGTACGTCGTCGAAGACTTCACCGCCGAGGAGAGGGATGTCCTGCGGCGCTACTTCACCAATCTCGACAAGCCGGTCTTCGCCTTGGTCAATCTTCCCGAGGTGGTGAAGGGGGCGCTGTTCGCCCGGTACTCACGATCGTCGAAAAGCTTGAGAAGGCTGTTTCTCGACGAGTTCGTTGGTGAACTGGACATCGAGGGTGATCGCTCCATTGACGCCACCGTCGGCTTGGCCAAGGCCGAGGAACTCTACGACCGGGTCTTCTTCGAGTACGGGGACGACTCGGTGGCGCAGTTGGGTGGGGTTCACCTGGCCTGTGAACAGGCATCGAATCTGTTGACCAAGATCCTCGAGTGGGGGCGCCTGGCCGCCTATCTCGAACAATCGACCCGCTACATCGCCTACGACAGCAGGGTCAACGGGCGATACCGCTACTACCGCGACCCTGACGTACTCGGATCCGATCTCGGTGCTCGCTATATCGGCGACATGGATCGGCAGTTCGAGTCGTACGCCGAGTTGATGACGATCGTGCTCGATCATGTCAGACAGATCACGCCCAAGAGCCCTGGCGATAGCGACTTCGTCTACCGATCGGCCACCAAGGCCAAGGCCCTCGATGCGGTACGGGGGATCCTGCCGGCGGCCGCCCAGTCAAACGTCGGCATGTACGGCACCGGTCAGAGCTACGAACAGATGTTGCTCAGGATGCAGGCCAGTCCACTCCCGGAGGCCCGCCAGTACGCCGACATGATCCTGGCCGAGCTGCGGAAGGTCATCCCGTCGTTCGTGAAGCGGGTTGATCTACCTGACCGGGGTCAGGTGGCCAGTGCCTATCTGGCCGCCAACCAGGCGGCCATGACCGCGTTGGCCGATGAGTTGGTCGGCCGGGAGGAGATTTTCGACGACGAGGAGCGAGTTGAACTCGTCGACTTCGACCCCGACGCCGAGGTCAAGCTGGTGGCGTCGATGCTCTACCCCTACACCCACCTTTCGGAAAGCGAACTCGAACGTCGAGCAGGGGAAATGACCGTCGAGGAGCGGCTGCGGGTCATCCGCACCTATACCGGGGACAGGCGAAACCGGCGACACCGCCCTGGGCGGGCACTGGAGCGGCCGTTCTATCGGTTCGACATTCTGGCCGACTACGGTGCCTTTCGAGACCTGCAGCGTCACCGCATGCTCACCGTCGACTGGCAACCGCTCAATCCCCGCCACGGCTATGCCATGCCACCGCTCATCGAGGAGGTGGGTATGGTCGAGGCGTTCGAGGGGTCGATGGATAGATCGGCGGAGTTGTACGACGCCCTACATGACCGGGGCTTCGTCGTCCAGGCCTCCTATGCGGTGGCCCTGGCCTACCGGGTCAGATTCAATTTCAACATCAACGCCCGGTCCGCCTTGCATACCATCGAGCTTCGCAGTACGCCCCAAGGCCATCCCGCCTACCGCCGAGTGGCCCAGCGCATGCACAAACTGATCGAGGAAGTGGCAGGCCACCGGGCCATTGCGGCTATGATGTCGTTCGTCAACCACTCCACAGAGGCGGAGCTGGAGCGGTTGGAAGCAGAAAGACGGGCAGAAGCAAAGCGGACAGGTAGCGCTGTCTAGTTTGTGTCAGGCGGGCCATTGGCCCGAACGTCTTTGCCAGGAGGCCCTCGGTGGCCAGCTCATCTCTCCACCCAGACCAACCGTCCTTTCATCGCTCGGCGGCATCAAGGGTTGTCGTCGTGTTGCTTGGGCTCGCCACCATCACCGCGTCGGTGGTGGTGGCGCCGACACCAGCCTCGGCTCAAAGCCGCTCGGTCGACGAGTACCGGGTGAAACCCGGTGACAGTCTGTCCATGGTGGCCGAGGATAACGGCATCTCGACTCGGGCCCTGGCGGCGGAGAACGGGATTTCGAATGTCAATCTGATCCGCGTCGGGCAGGTTCTGCGGATCCCCGGCACCTACTACGTCGTGCGCCCGGGCGACACGTTGAGTGGCATCGCTGTATCGGCCGGCGTCAGCATGAGCGCGCTGGCCGGGACCAATGGAATCCAGAACCCCGATCGCATCCGAATCGGTCAACGGCTGCGTCTGCCGACCGGCGCCGCGCCCCGGTCGGCAGATCCGGCCGCCGGCTATGGTCGACTTCCCTCTCGGCTCCGAGCGAATCCCGGTCGCCTCAACCTGATTCCCAGCTTTGAGAAATGGGCGGCCCATTACGGGGTACCGGCTGATGTGTTGATGGCGGTGGCCTACCGGGAATCGGGGTGGCAGACCTCGGTGATCAGTCCGAAAGGCGCCATCGGGGTCGGTCAGCTGATGCCCCGTACCGCCGAGTGGATCGCCGAGGACCTCATTCGCCTGCCCGATCTCGACCCCTACGATCCCGACGACAACATCAGAATGAGTGCCCGATTCATGGCCTGGCTCATAGGCTACATGGGCAGTCTCGACTCGGCTTTGGCCGGCTACTACCAGGGACCCGGCTCGGTCGCCACGCGAGGGTACTTCAACGACACCACGGCCTACATCACCAACATCAACCAGATCCGGACCCTGTTCCGAAAGGGATGATGGTGCCGGCCTTGCTGCACTGACGCCGGGGCCGGGGCCGGGGAGGTGCGACGCCGGTTCCGGTCCCGTCACAGATCGGTTTGACCGGAGGTGTGATGGGCAGGACGTTGGAATGCCTGAATCGAGCGGCGAGTTACCAAAAAAGACCGACGAAGGAGTGACGAATCGGCCTCATTGAGGCTAGAGTCCGGCCGTCACACACTTCGATCGATCGGCATTGCGGCCCTGGTGCCACGATTCCGACAGAAGTCAGGCTCGACAAGAGGGGTCAGGTAGACACAATCTATGGTTGATGACATCGACGACGATCAAGACGAAAACGAAGACCTCGACGACGATCTCGACGACGACGATCTCGACGAGGACCTGGACGACGAGGACCTCGATGAGGAGGATCTAGACGAGGACATCGAGCTGGACGAGGACCTCGACGAAGTCTTCGACGACGACGACGACGAAGCCGAGGAGGAGGAGGACGACGACGAGGAGCCGAAGCCTCGGGCCCGCCGGGTGTCGTCCGAGGACGAGGAGGACGACGAGGACCTCGACCCCGACGATGTCGAGGCCGACCTCGATGCCATTCTCCGAGATCGGCTGGCGGCATCCGACGATGACGACGATGATGATGACGACGGCGACGAGGGGGAGGGCGGTCCGAAGTCGGCCACGGGCCCAAAGAGCGAGGAGTTCGCCTGCCCGAGCTGCTTCCTGCTGGTGAACCGAAGCCAGATCGCCAAGGCGGCCGAACCCCGCTGTCCCCACTGCGGCGAACTCATCGACCTCGGCTGAGGCGAAGGCGGCGCAGCATTGTGGGCGTAGGCGAATGTCGGGAAAGGCGAATATGACCGAAACGAACGAGAATCCACTGGAAAACCTGGTCGACCTTTTCGTGTACGCCCCGATCGGGTTGCTGTACGAACACCAGGACGTGCTTCCCCGACTGGTGAAGCGGGGACGGAGCCAGGTTCAGCTGGCTCGCGTGGTCGGTCAGATGGCCATCAGGCAGAATGTGGCCGGAAAAGGTGGCCCTACGGCCCAGATCGGTCAGCTGCAGGTGCCGATCGAGGCCCTCGCCGCAGTGGCGGCCCAGTTCATCACCGACATCGGGTCCGCAATCGGGCTTGCCCCTCCCAAGTCGACGGGACCCGCCGGTGAGAAAGCAGCCGACGCTTCAGCCCGACCGGCCCCCCCGGGCCGCGGAGTCGAGACGCCCGAAGAGGCCGACGGTGACGGCGCGGACTCCGTCCAGACGACGGTGGAAGTCGCCGAGCATCCCGAACCTGTCGCCCCTCATCACATCGACCGTCTCCCCATCGCCCGCTACGACGAGCTGACGGCTCGGGACATCATCGGTCTTCTCGACGACCTCACCGTGTCCCAGCTGGCCCGGGTCGAGAACTACGAAAAGGCAAATCGGGCCCGGAAGACGGTTCTGGCCAAGATCAAAGGCCTCCGGGACGAGGACCGGTAGCGTGACGGAATCAGCCTGCCTGGCCGACTACGACGACATACCCCGCCTGGTGGAGATCGCCACCGAGCACTCGAAGCACATCGTCGACAAGCGCGGCGGCGAGCTGATGCTGAAGGAGGACGGACCGGCCGGGCCCGACGAGTACGCCGAGGAGCTGGCCCAGGCGATCGCCTCCCCGACCTCAATCGTGGTCGCCGGGAGTTATGGAGGGGTTGTCTTCGGATTCAGCCGTATGGAATTTGTCGACCTCAATGGCAGCTCGCTGTTGGCCCGGATCCATGAACTGATCGTGGCCGAACCGGCCCGCGAGGTCGGCATTGGTGAGGCCATGATGAACCTCCTGCTACAGCAGGCCGAAAGCCGCGGCTGCTTCGGAGTGGACGCCATAGCGCTTCCGGGCGATCGAGAGACCAAGAACTTCTTCGAGTCGTTCGGCTTGAAGGCCCGAAAACTCGTTGTGCACCGCTCTCTTACCACCGACGAGTAGCAGTGGTCGAGTCCAAGCCCCAGGTCGCAGTCGGGGCCATTGTCGTTCACTGCGACGCAATCCTCCTCGTCGAGCGTGCACAGCGACCGGCTCGAGGCCGATGGACGATACCCGGCGGCAAGGTGGAGTCCGGTGAGCGCCTGGCCGACGCAGTGGAGCGGGAGGTTCTGGAGGAGACCGGGCTGGTCGTCGACACGTCGAGGTTCGTGGGCTGGGTCGAGCGGATCGGTGCCGGCTACCACTACGTGATCATGGACTTCGAGGCCACACTGCGGGCCGGTTGGGCCCCGGACACGGATGGTCGACCGGCCGCCGTCGCCGCGGACGACGCCGCCGATGTCCGCTGGGTTGAACTAGGGGACCTCCAGACAGGGCACGCCGAGCATCCGTTGGTCGACGGTCTGGCCGAGTTCCTGAAAGATCACGGATTCCTGCCAAATCACCGGTGACTGCGCCCGGACCGAAGCGATTGACGCCTATTCCTGCTCGTCACCGGCTGTGACGATCGGCTTGGCGGACTCTGCAGCGACCCCCGGCTCCGGTGCGGGCTCCGGTGTCGGCGCCGGGCTGGTCTCAGCCTCCGGCTCCGGTGCAGGCTCCGGTGTCGGCGCTGGGCTGGTCTCAGCCTCCGGCTCCGGTGCAGGCTCCGGTGTCGGCGCCGGGCTGGTCTCAGCCTCCGGCTCCGGTGCAGGCTCCGGTGTCGGCGCCGGGCTGGTCTCAGCCTCCGGCTTTGCAGCGGCTGCAGTCTCTGCGCTCGCCTCTCGCTTCGGGGATCTCTTGGGGCCGGACTCCGACTTCCTGCCTTTGGCCCCCTCCCGCTTCTTGTCCGACTTGCCACGAGACGGCCGGCGCCGACGCTTGGCACTCTTGGGCACGTCGGCGGGGTCGATTCCAAACAGCCCGGCGATGGCGGGAAGCCGGTCCGACAGCCGTCGGACCTCACCCAGGAGCTCCTCTTTGGGCTCGGCCGGCACGCCGACGGGGGTCACCGCGCCGCGAACAGGGGAGAAGGCGAGCGCGTCGAGCACGGTGGCCCATCGGGACTGTTCCACATCGGCGGCCAGGGCCTTCGATGCCTGCTGAGCCAGTTCACTGGCCAACTCGGTTGGGAGGGGAGCGCCGGCCTTGACCGGTCGCGAGCTGAGGCGCAGGGCACGAACCACTCGCCCCTCAAGCACGGAGGCACGCAGATCGGCCAGCCATTGGCTGTGATCCGACTCCATACGCTCGTCCAACACCTGCTTGAGCTGATCGGCGATGCCCCGGCTCTCGTCATCGCGGGCGACATCACCGCCGACCACCACCACCGACCGCAGGTCGCGCAGGTCCAGCTCGGCGGCATCGGCCAGGGCGGCATCGGCCCGGTCCCGCCACTCGGCCAACCGGGCCTGATTCAGGTGTTGTTCGGCAATGGCCAGTATCGGCGCAGCATCGATCTCCGGCTTGCCGGCCTGCTTGGCCTCGCTGTTCTGGCGTTCGATGGCAGCCCGTACCCCGGGCATCCCGTCCCGCACCACTTGCTCCACGATCGGGCGATGCTCTTCGGTCACTGTGGCCAGCAGGGCATCACGATGCACCCGCCTGGGGCGGAGGCGCTTGGGCTTCGGTCGGGGAGGAGCAGCGGATCGGGGGCGCTTGCGACCGGAATCACCCTGGTCGCGGCGGCCGGGGCGATCACCCCGACGCCCTCGTCCGCCACGACGATCGCCGCGCCCGACCCGTTGGGTGGTGACCAGCTCATCGTCCCGAAGTGGTCGAGTCTTCAGCTCCAGGAGATCGGTTCGCTCCTTCTTTCCCTTCGGGGCAAAGACTTCCACCACCTCGATGCCATCGAGGTGGAAATCGGCTTCGACTCGGACGACGTCACCGATCTTGGCGCCCTCGTACAGCAGCGATCCATCCAGATCGCCTTTCGGCTGCCTTGCTCCGGCGGCCCGCCAGGTCCAGCTTCCGTCATCACGGCTGCTCGTCAGTTCTACTTCGATCCTTCGGCCCATGGCGAAGCTACCTCATCTCTGATGAATCTTCGGAGGCCGTTCGGTGGCCGCCTCTTGGTTCCGTGGGGAACGCCGTTGTCACAACGGTGGCGCCGCAGCTGGTGCGCACGACCGCTCGACCGGTGTCGGTCGAGATGCATTGAACCCGACACAGGGTATTGGGCCAAACGGCCCGTCCACGCCCCTATCGCCAGGTGAAATGGAGGTGACACAAGGCACGTGGACGGCCGATGGCCACCGTCGGTGACGAAGTCAGGACCCATCAGCTCCATACCCACCACCGGGTCGATCGCGATCCTGGAGTACCTGCTTCAGTGAACGATAGGCATCATTCGACCGGGCGGCGGCCCGCACCTCCCTGGCTGTGGCATCGACGTAGCGCTGGGTCGTGGCCAGCGACTCGTGGCCGAGCAGCCGCTGCAGCTCCGTTCCCGAGGCACCGTTGCGAGCCAGGCTGGTGGCAAAGGTGTGCCGAAGAGCATGGACTAGAGCACCGGCAGGGACCTTCGTTCGAATTCCGGCCTCCCGATAGAGCTGATCGATCAGATACTGGAGACCACCCCGTCTCATGGCTGATCCGTCATTGGCCACGAACAGCGGCGCATTGCCGGCGATCCGGCCCGGGAATCGACGCAGCCGGCTCTCCAGATACTCGGCGATGATGGCCTCGACTTCGGGCTCGACCGGCACCGTCCGTTCCTTGTTGCCCTTGCCCCGGACCCCGATCACGCGATCACCGGGCGGCCCATCGATCGACTGCATGGTCAGCGAAAGCAACTCTGACAACCGCAGCCCGGCGGTCAACAGCGTGACCACCACGGCCAGATCACGCTCCGGCCACGGATCCCGAGCTCCTGTGCGACCCCGGGCGGCCACCCGGAGCAGTCGATCCACGCTGTCATCGCCGGCGATGGCCTTCGGTCGGCCTTTGGGAACACGGGGCTTCTCGATGGCGGCCATGGGGTTGCCGGGCAAGATCTGTTCGGCCACGAGGAAGGTGAAGAGCTGGTTCCACGTCGACCAGGTGCGGGAGATCGTGGCCGCCGACTGGTGGGAGATCAGGGCGAACGCCCGCCGAAGGGTTCTGATCTCGAGATCGGCGAGCTGCAGATCTTCGGAACCCTTGCCCGTTACCTCGGTCAATGGCCCGACGACGGCGGCGAAGTCCCGACGGTAGGCATCGAGGGTGTGCGGAGAGTGTTTTCGCGGCATCCGCGCCAGGAAGAACTCGTCGATTGCATCGACGAGTTTCGTTCGATCCTGGTTTCGACCCGGCTGATAGGTCACAGGGCCTCCTCCGACCGTCAGAGTGACCGCAGTGCGGCGTCCATCCACGACAACCGTAGTACGAGCGGCGCAACCGCGGTTGGTTGGGACCGCCCGAAGGCTCGTCGACCGGCCTGTGGCGCCAATGGTCCAGGTACGTGGGGACTTGTGCCCACCGAACTGGTGCCGCCGCCCGCCACCTCGGATCAACCGACGTGGGACAATGGAGCGGTCGGGCCCTGGGGCCCGTAGCCTGGTTGCTGCATGACCTCCTCGGAGAGGCGGAGGCGGTTGCCCGGTGGGAAACAGGGAGCCGAGTGGTGACGGAAGTGTTGAACCAGTCGACGAATGACGTCAGCGAGCGGTTTGCCCGGCTCGCAGGGGCCGATTGTTGCCCGTCACCAAACCCGGACCCCAACAGCAGGGGCCTGGGGCGGTCCTATCGGTGAGGGTCCGACAACTTCTCGTCCTTGCCGCCGGAATCGGCGTGGCCGCGACCCTCTTCCTTGCACTCGACATCAGGCCCGTGGGCGAGGTTCTGGCAATGATCCAGCTGGGTGTGGTCGTCGGTGCGCCGCTGGCCATGCTCCTGCACCATGAACTTCGTTCGTGGCCGGTTGTGATCGTGGTCGGTATCGGCTTGTCCATCGCCTTGACCAGTCTCGCCGCTCAATCCCTGATCTGGTTCGATCTGGCCGGCCCCGAGATGTTGGTGATGCTGGCTACGGGCTATGGTGTGGCATTGGCGTGGCTGTTGTCCACCGCCGATCTGGGTCGCGAGCCCGACGTGGCACCTCCGGCCGGCGGAGGCGACGGGCCGTGATCACCCAGGTGGAACGGACCGACGATCGGGTCGAGGTCGGAGTGGAGACCGGTCCTCAGCTGCCCAGGATCGCCTTGGCGTTGGCCTTGGTGGCCGGTGCCCTCGGACTCTGGGGTGGGCGTTCGGCCGACGCTGCATCGGTCGACGGGTACGGACTGATCTCCGCCCTGCCTGCCGTGTACTGGCTGGCGGTGGGCCTCGCCACCGTGACGACCGCGCTGCTGTTCTGGGTTGCCGCCGATCCCGAAAACGGCCGCTACGCCAACGCTGCGCCCATGCTGTGGCTGGTGCTGCTGCATACCGCCCCCCAACTGGCTCACGAGCACGTGCGATTCCCAACGGTGTGGGCCCACCTGGGCTTCATTCGCACGGTGGAGGAGACGGGTTCAGGCGATCTCCTGACCGACGCCAGGTTTGCATGGCCCGGCTTCTTCGGGGCCTTTGTCGCGCCGCTGGCCCGACTCGATCCCGCCTTGCTGGAGCCGCTGCTTCGACTGTGGCCAACATTCATCACCGGGGGCACGGCTATCCTCGTGGCCGCCCTGGCCCGCCGCTCCTATCCCCAGGTCGCCAACATCGGCTCGGTGTCGTCTCTTGTCTACGTGTTGATGGCGTGGACCGGTCAGGACTATTTTTCGCCCCAGTCCGTCGGGTTCCTCTGGTACATCGCCATCCTCGTCGTACTCGAGAGCGGCTATCTCTACACCAGTACCGCCCTGAGTTCCCAGGTACCGCTCATCTCGCGGTTTTCGGCCGCAGGCGGCGATCGACCGGCGGCCCGATCCACCCCGGCCTTCGTCGCCCTCTTGATCCTCAGCTACGGGGCAATCGTGTCCCATCCTCTCGCCCCCTTCTTCATCTGCATGGCCCTGGTCGTTCTCGGGCTGTATGGGCGGAAGGTGGCGTGGCGCCTCCTGCTGTTCGTCGGAGTCTCCTATGGCTTGTGGTTCGTGATCTCGGCCCGGCCATGGTGGTCGACCGGGCTCGACGGAGTCCTCAACGAGGTTGGTGACTTCGTTGGTAATCTGGAGCCGGGCTCCACGGTTCGAGTCGACACCCCTTCGGCCGACCGGGCCAATGTCACCTCGGTTCGCGACTCCGTGGCGAGAGCCACCTTCGGCTCGGTGCTGATCATCGGGCTGTTGATGGTCACCGAGCGATTCAAGCACCTCCGTCCGGCCGTTCCCCTGGTACCTCTGGCCGCCGTCCCGGCGGTCGCCCTCGCGCTGCAGAGCCAACGTGGCGAGATCACGGTCCGAGTGCTGCTGTACACGTTACCCATGGCCTCGATTCTCGCGGGACGACTCGTGGCTATGCTTCGCCGTCCGGCGTTGACCGTTGTCGCCGCCGGCATGGTGGCGACGTTGGCTCCCGTGCTGCTGATCGCCCGTTTCGGCAATGAGTCGTTCGAGTACAGCACCGGGGCCGACCGGGCGGCAATGGAGGCGGCATACGCCCGTGCCGATGACGACACCCTGTTCGTGGCCGACAACGGTCACCTCCCGTGGCGTGATCGCACCATCGGCCGCAACGTGTTCGCCGAGCGGTGGGTGGAAACAAGCGACGCCTGGATCGCCGGGGTCGAACAGCTTGCGTCTGACCAGGGTTTGTCACGAATCATCGTGGTGCTGACCCGCTCACAGAACGGCTGGCGCGTCCACGGGATGAGCGACGAAGCCGATTTCCTGGCCCAATTCGCCCGCTGGTTGTCGCAACGTCCGGGCAGCGAGGTGTTGTACCAACAGGACGGGGCATGGGCCATCGAACTGTGAGTAGACGATGAGAGAGCTGGCATTGCAGATTCTCGGTCTGCTGTTTCTGGTCGTGCCCCTCGTGGCCGTGCAGTGGAACCTGGCCGGACGGCGCAAGCGCCGTTCTGCTCTGCCCTTCGGGCTGCGAGTGCGGTCACGGTGGCGGCTCGAGATCTACTCGAATTTCGACAACGTGACCGATGCGCTCGCCGATCGGGCCGACATGCCGTTCCCGGTGAAACAGGTTCGATCGGCCCGAGGCCAGCTGGCTCAGCGGGTCGGTGGTGAAGCCTGGTCGTTGCCCCGAATGGAACTCGAACTCGACGTCGAGGATCCGTTCTCCCTCGAGGTCTTGACCGGTCTGCTCGGACCGGATCATCGGGTTCGTTTCGTCAGCGGAAACGAGGCCGTGGTCGATGCCGGCGGCCCGTCACGGCTGCGGCTGCGGGTCCTGCCACTGGAATGAGGCTCTCCGGTGCGCCCTCTACGATGAAATTCGTGGTGCGGATGCGGAGACATCGGTCACCCGGATTCTTGCTTTTCTGACCGCATCGAAACAGCCTTTTTGAGCTACCTTGAAGGCGATGTCGACCGTAGACGATACACACGGCCGGTACACGGGCCAGCAACTGGAGCTCAATTACCAGGTTCTCTACAACAGTGGCTTGGTCGATGCGCCGGAGCACTTCGATCGCTGCGGATATCTTCCCCTCGACGGGCTGGTTCCGGAGGCGACACTGAAACTTCTGCGAGCCGAGATCGACGACCTGATGCCCGAGGCACGTCGCAAAGATTTTGTCATGGAGTGCATGGGGGGAACGCCACGCCACATGACCACCCTGGGTGGTCAGATCATCTCCGAACATGCACCGGGAGTCTCCGCCCTCTACAACGACACCAGGCTCCGGGACGCACTGGGCTCGCTTGTCGGCCGCCCAATGGTTCCGGCCGATGATCCGGTCGAACGCCACGTCCTGAACATTCTTCACCGGGCCGGGGACACCCACGGCTTCCACACCGACGACTATCCCGTGGCCCTGGTGATGTTCGTGGAAAGCCCGAGGTGTCCGGATGGGTGCGGTCGTCTGGAGTTCTGTCCCGCAGCAGGAGACCGACCCATCGGCGGTGGGGCTCCGCACGGATCGATGACCAAATCCCACCGTGCCGGTGACGCCTACCTACTTCGATCCGACAAGCTTCAGCATCGAGTGCAGCCCATCCATGACGGATGTCTGCGTACCGTGCTCAACTTCGCCTACGGGTTCGAGGGCGAGACGGTGGCCCCTACTCCGTCGGCATCGCTGCTCTACAGCTGAGCTCCATCATGTTGGACGCGGCGGACTCGATCGTTGCAGAGCATGGAAGTTGCTGGATAATGCTTGAGCGACTGGCATTTGCCGCCGATCCATCATATTGTGCCTAGCATCGCAGCTCGAACGACCTTCGTCCTCGACACCTCGGTTCTCCTGAGTGCTCCCGCCGCACTGGATGCGTTCGGCAACAACGACGTTGTTTTGCCCATTATCGTGCTCACCGAGCTGGAGGCGAAGCGTCATCACCCCGAACTCGGCTGGGCGGCTCGAAGCGTGCTTCGGCGGCTCGAGGAGGTGCGGGAGCGCTTCGGCGGGCTCTCCGAGGCCTCACCCATCAACGACGCCGGGGGTACCGTCCGGGTCGAACTGAACCATCGTTCCGACGAGCTGATCCCGGAGTCGATGCAGGACCAGTCGGGCAACGATCACCGCATCCTGATGGTAGCGCTGAATCTTCAGGCCGACGGGAAGCGGGTGGTCCTGGTCACGCAGGATCTGCCGCTTCGGCTTCGGGCCGGCGTTGTCGGGCTCGATGCCGTGGAATACCGACATCATGTCGATGCCGATCTCGAATGGCGAGGAGTCGTCGAGTTGGCCGTTACCGGCGTCGACATCGACCATCTGTACGACAAGGGCACGATCCAGTTGGACGAGGCCCAGGACCTCCCGGTGAACACCGGGCTCATTCTGGAGGGATCGAATCAATCGGCGCTGGCACGGGTCGGGGCCAAGGGCGATATCCGACTGGTCATGGACCGGCCCATTTTCGGCGTCAAAGGGCGAAACGCCGAGCAGCGACTGGCTCTGGACCTGCTGGCCGAGGAGGATATCGGCATTGTCAGCATCGGTGGTCCCGCAGGGACCGGCAAGTCGGTGCTGGCATTGGCCGCCGGGCTGGAATCGGTGCTCGAGCGTCGTACCCATCGCAAGGTCATGATCTTTCGGCCATTGTTCGCCGTGGGTGGTCAGGATCTCGGTTTTCTTCCCGGCAGCGAGGACGAGAAAATGCGACCGTGGACCGATGCTGTCGGCGATGCTCTGGCCGCCATCGCCAACGATCACGCCCGGGATGAGATCGAGCGCCAGGAGCTACTGGAAGTTCTACCCCTGACCTACATCCGGGGACGGACACTCACCGATGTCTTCGTCATCATCGACGAGGCCCAGAATCTGGAACGCAGTGTGCTGCTGACCGCGCTGAGCCGCCTCGGTCCCGGTAGCCGAGTGGTTCTCACCCACGACGTGGCTCAGCGTGACAACCTACGAGTGGGTCGCCACGACGGTATTGCCTCGGTGGTGGCGAGCCTCCGCGGCCACGAACTGTTCGCTCACATCACGCTGACCCGCAGCGAACGCAGTGCCGTGGCCGCTCTGGTCAGCGAGGCGCTGGACTCCGACTAGCACCTTCGGAGGACGGTGCCCTGGTTTGGCCCACCGGCTGGGGTGCAACCGCATAGGCCGGATCCGGGGTGGGCGACTTGACCGAGTTTTGGGAGGGCTTGGCTTTCGTCGGCGGGGCAGGAACACCTCGACGACGATCGCCTCCGGTCGGTCTGGTCGAGTTGGGCCGGCTGACGAAGAACAGTTCGGCCACCCGATCGATGAGCGGCTGATCCAGCACCCTTGGGAGTTGGTCGTAGTCGCAGATGCTTCCCGCCAGCTGGCAGAAGTCGATGGCCACATACGGTCGCAACTCGCCGAGATTGGCCTTGGTGATGGCGTTGAGGTAGCCGGCCGAATCGGCCGTGACCTCGATCTGGTGCTTTTTGGCCACCCGGACCAGAATCCAGTTGAACGCGGTGTCGGTGCAGGGACCGACGTAGACCTTGTTGCGGAGGCGTCGAAGGAAGGCGTCATCGCCCAACGAATGGGGGTCGAGATTGGTGGACACCACAAGCTTCAATTCGAAAGGCACGGTGAATTTGGTGCCGGAGTGGGGCCGCAGGAAGTCGACGCCTTGGGACATGGGAACAATCCACCGATTGAGAATCTCCTGTGGGTTGGCGGTCTGACGGCCGAAATCGTCGAGCACGAGAATTCCATTGTTGGCCAGCATCTGGATCGGAGCGGCGCTGACCCCGGACAAGGTGTCGTAGCGAAGCTCCATCATGTCCAGTGTCAACTCGCCGCCAACCACCACCAGGGGGCGCTGGCACAAGACCCAACGAGGATCCAAGTTGGAGGGCTGCTCCTCGTCGGCAATGTGCAGGGAGGGGTCGTACACCGAGATCAGCTGTCCGTCCACCGTCACGAAACGCGGAACCAGCACCGTGTCATCGTAGATTCTTGCCATCCGCTCGGCCAGGCTCGTCTTGCCCGTTCCCGGCGGTCCGTAGATGAAGATGGCACCGTCGCTCACGAATGCCGGGCCGATCTGGTCAAGGATCGTGTCCTCGATGACCATGTCGGCGAAGGCCTGCTTCACCAATTGCCGATTCAGGGTGACCTCGGAGCGCTGTAGCTTCACCAGTGTCTGGTAGTCGCGCAGCGAGACCGGCATGGCCGCCACGTGCTGGCCCTTGCTCATCCGTTCGGCGGTCGTGCGAAATCCCTGTTCGGTCAGGGTCACCCGGTAGTCCCGACCATCTATGCCCAGGTAGTCGACCAGAGCCTTGTCGCGGAGCGAGGCTGCAATCTGTTCGCCGACGGTATGGGAGATACCCAGCGTGGCGGCCGCCTTGCCGATGGTGGTCGACCGATCGGTGAGCACCCGCCGGGCGAAGAGATCCTCGGCCAATCCGGCAGGCACGCCGAGGTCCTCGAGGCGAGCTGGAGGTTGAAGCTTGGACAGCATGTCGGATCCCAAAGCCATTGTTCCCTATCGGCCCAAGAAGACCGCCAGTGGAGCGCGGATCCGGAAATTTGGTGGGCGGTCCGGGACTAGCCGATCGCGCCGTGTTTGGCGGCGGTCAGGTGTGCCGATCGGGCCACGGCCAGGCGTCCGGCCAGAATCTGCTCGTCCACCGGGTCACGGTCGCCATGGCGACGATGAAAGAGAGCCAGACGGGCCAGGGCGGCGTGCACTGCGTCGAACCGCTCACGCTCCTTGCGGAGCAGATTTCGGCGGTTGTTGAGTACCATCTGCCAGCTTCCGAACGCCGCCACCTCCCGACTGGTCAGACCGTACCGCTCGGCCAGCAGAGGGGCGAGGCGATTGAACTCGTCGTGGTCGTGGCGGTGAATGCGAATGACGGTGACGACGGCGGCCAGAAACATGGCGATGAACCCGGGAACGGCTACAAGTAGAGCCCATTCCCGGCCGGCGGCTGCAGAGTAGGTCAGGGAACCGTTCCAGGCGGCGTGGCTGGCGGCGGCCAGACCAAAGCCCCAGGCACAGTTACGGCCCAGCGGTTGTTGACGGGCAACCGCAAGACCGACGGCCAACCCGATCCACGCCGTGAACAGGGGGTGGGCGAACGGCGTCAGGATAGCTCGGACAACGAAGACCTCGACCAGGGCTCCGGTCTCGGCGGCGGTCGTGAGGTAAAGGAAGTCTTCGACCACGGCGAACCCGAGAGCAACCCAGCCGGCGTAGACGATACCGTCCATCACCCCGTCGATCTCGCGTCGGCGCACGGCCATGAGCACTCCGAGCCCCTTCGTGACCTCCTCGATGAGGGGCGCCGACACCACGGCCGCCCATGACTCGCCGAACAGGTAGGCCACACCGGAATTGACCACGCCGGAGACGAAGCCGGCCACGCTCGCCCCCCACAGGACGGCGTGAAGTCGGGATCGAAGCGGTTCCGGCTCCAAGCGATCGAGCCAGGTCAGCACCGGCAACACCACGGCCAGCGGGACCAGTCCGAGCAAGATGCCCTGCATCGCCGACTCGGTCGACACAACCAGCAGACCGGCGAGGCTGATCACCGTGGCCAGGCCGGCCAGGGCGATGGGCCAGCTCAGCCAGGACCCCAGTCGAGGACGGCGCCGGGCACGATCCGATTCGTGATGGGTCCAGGCCAACCCATCCCACCAGCGCCAGACGGCTCGATTCCATGGGTCGCGATACCAGCCACCCGCCGGTGGGGGAGCGACGCCGACCGAGCCGACAGCCAGCCCGTGGTCGGTTTGGGAAGATCCGGGCTGACGCAGCATCACCTCAGTCGACTCGGCGTAATGAGTCCGGCGGCAGGGGAGGGGTGGGACGAGGCCTTGCGTCCGCCTCGGCTTCAGCCGATGCCACCGGCTGCAAACGATGTTCCTCGCCCGGGAGCGGCGGCATGGGGGCCGGGGCCGCCGGGACCGGGATCTCGACCTCCGGCGCCGAGAGCGGGTGGGGGTCGAGGTCGAGGCCGGGGGGCTCGGTGTCGACCAGATCGATCACGGTCTCGGCCGGGGCCGCCACCGACGTTGCCGCGGAATCCCCACTACCGTACAGAGCGTCGAGCAGCCGAGCCAGGCGTTCGTTCTGGATTTGCGTCGTGCCATCCACGTAGTGGGCCAGACGGGCTTCGGCCAGGTGACGTCCGACGGCGTGGCTCTGGCGAAGACCTTCAGCTCCCATGGCCTGCATACAGGCGGCCAACGCCGGCTCGGCCGTTTCAGCTGCGAACTTCTTGGCGTGAGCGGCAGCGGCAATGACGGCGTTGAGGTCCCGGTCATAGGACTCCGACAACCCGGCTTCGTCGTCATCGGCCCCGTAGGATCGGTGGAAGGCCTCGTGGGCGTCGACGGCCCGAGCGGTGAGGGCCTCGGCCGCCTCGAGGCGGTTGGCCACATCGACCAGCATCCAAGCCAGGCCTTGATGCTCGAGCAGGCTCTTGCCGAAGGCCGAACGTTGCCGGCCCCGGTCAACCGCCTCGGCAAGCGCGGACCGGACCATCGAACAGCACATGGCGGCCACGTAGATCCGTGCGCCGTTCACGCCCGCCATGGCAGCGGAGAACCCTTCCCCCGGTGCGACGATCATGTCACTGTCGGATGCCTCGTAGTCCGAGAGGGTGAAGCCACCAACCCCGAGGATCGATCCCGACACGACATCGTATGGTTTCGAGCGGGTGAACCCGGGCCGATCGGCCTGGACAACGAAACAGGCTATGCCCTCGGCGCCACTGCCAGGTTCGGTCTGGGCGTAGCACAGAAACACGTCAGCCACTGCGGCATTCGTGATCCAGGCCTTCTCGCCGGACAGTCGCCAGCCATTGCCGGCACGGGTGGCGGTGGTGGCCAGTGCCGTCAGATCACTGCCGACACCGGGTTCGGTCAGGGCTGTCGCCCCGAACCGATGCCCGGACAGCAGATCAGGTAGCAGCTCCATTCGATGGGCCACCGTCCCCATCGAAGACAGGCGGGCGGCCACATTCTGGCTGTTGATGATGGAGAAGGCGAACCCCATCGACTGCCGGGACAGGATCTCGGCCACCCGCACCTTCTCCCGAAACCCCAGGCCCAGTCCACCCTGAGGTCGCTCGACCTCAATCCCGGTCAGTCCCAATTGGGCCGCTTCCCGAAGTGCCGAGAGGTTGGGGGACCGGTCGCGATACTCCCAGTCGGCGGCATTGGCCGACACTGTCGCGGCCTGGAACTTCTCGACTCGGGCGAACAGCGCGTTGGCCTGCGCTGAGAACTCGCCGCGTTCCATGGCCGTCATCAGCTTCGTACTTCCACCTACCATTGGGACTGCTCCTCATACCAACAGGCCGACCTGATCGTCGACACATTCCCACCCAACCGAGATCGATGGTGAACATCGACCTTATCGCATGGTAACGGTTGACGCCGTTGCCCGCTGTGGTATCACCGGGGCAAGATCGGCCTTTCGGCCCAGACCGACTCGGCGGCCGGCGGTTGCCCTTGTCGAACCGTACTCGTCCTATGGTGTCGGATGGTATGTCCGTGCTTTCGGTCCTGGTAGACGTTCTCGGCCCGGTTGTGGCCGTTGCCGCCCTCGGCTCCCTGTTCGGGTCACGGCTGGGTATCGAGGCTCGGCAATTGTCCCGACTGGCCTACTGGGTTCTCGGGCCGGCGTTCATGTTCGATCTCCTTCATGATGCCGAGCTGGCCGGCGACATCGTCTTGGGGCTGACGGTGTCGGGCCTGGTGGGGATGGCGGCGGGGGCCGGAGCCGCAGCCCTGGCCGTCGGTGTCGTGCCCGGTCAACGTCGATATGAGACCATGGCCGCCGCCGCCCTGACCGGGTCGTATGGCAATGTGGGCAACGCCGGTCTCGCCGTGTCGGCCTTCGCCCTGGGCGATGAGCTGTTGCCGGCGGCCGGAGTATTCATATTGGTCATCAACACCACCGGCATGATGTTCGGTGTAGCCCTGGCCCACGGCCGTCGGGGATCACTTTCCGCCGCCTTGGGCCAGGCGCTGATCGCACCCATGACCCTGGCCAGTTTGGCCGCCATCGCCTTCAATGTCCTGGATCTGAGTCTGCCGACCATCGGAGATCGCAGCGTGGGGCTGGTGGCGGGAGCGCTGATCCCGGTCATGCTCTTCACCCTCGGAGTGCAGCTTCGGGCCGGTACCGAGCTCCGGTTCGGGGTGACCACGGCGGCGGCGACCATAGGGAAGCTGATCATCGCTCCGGCGGCGGCCGCCGCCTGCGGCTGGGCCATCGGTCTGACCGGCGACTACCTTTCGGTCACCGTCATCCAATCGGCGATGCCGCCGGCCGTTTTCTGTATGGTGCTGGCCCTGGAGCACGATCTGGAGCCCGAGGAGGTGACCGCAACGGTGGTGGCCGTGACCTTGGCCTCACTGATCACGCTGCCGGTCGTCCTGACAGCAACAATCGGCTAGGACTCGGGTTCCCGGCGCCCGTAGCTGTCTGCTGCGACGGGTCGGGCACGACGGCCACCACCGATCGTACAATGTCGGCGGCGGTCAGGAGGTAGTACTGGGCCCAGGCCAGGATGCCGAGGAATTTCAGGCCGTCCTCGAGGGCCAACGATGTCAGCGGCCCGAGGCGTCCACCGGCGGTGCCCAGTCGGTCGGTCACCACCGAGAGAATCAAGGCCAGCAAGGCTGCGGCGAACACGCCAGTGCGGGTCCGGGCGATTTCCCGCACATTGGCCCCCAACCACCAGAAGGTCAGCATGGCATAGGCCGCCATTATGGCCGATTTGGGAACCCCGATCACGGGATCGGCCAGCATGTGGATCTGGAACAGGTCGTCGAGTAGAAACAGGATCGAAAGAACCGCTCCACCCCGAAGCATGCGTTCCGCACCGCGTCGATGGCCCAGCGCCGATACCCATGCCCCGCCACCGGCGGCGGTCGCGGCCACCGACCAACCCACGATCCCCAGGTTCGACAGCAGGCCGGTGTACCAGGGAACCCCGGCGATCCGGTTGGCATCCAAGACCAGCTGGTCGAACGGTACAGCCCCCTGGATGAGGAGCGCGACCAGGAACAGGCCGGCCGTTACCCACAGGATGACGAGCGGCATCATGCTCCTTGCCGCCGACAACAACGGATGCAGCCTGCGATCATGCATGGGTCACCATCGGCGATGGCCGGGATCGCTTGAGGCGGTTGATCGACTACAGCGATCCGCTGACCATGGGCCACACGACGAGGCCGAACACGCCGAGGGCAACGCCGAGGAAGGCGAGCTTGGCCAACCTGCGCACAAGGCCCGAGAGCAAAATGAAGATGCCCAGGGCCACCAGGAGCATCGGCCAGTTGTCGGCGAACCAATCCATGGCTGGCCAGGGTAGCCAGCACTTCACCGGGATGGCGGGATGGCGGGTTCGGCGGTGGGTCCGGTCCCTGGCCCCGATCAGCGCGAATCGGGCCCGATCGTGCCGTAGCGGACCACTCGCCACCCCTGTTGCATGGCCAGAATGTCACAACGAGACACCCCGCCGACAAGGACAACCGGTTGGGTGGCCTTCACCCTGGGTAGCACCTCCCGGACCTCTCCTGGTCGAAGGTTGGCGGCCGCAGCCACCGTTTCGAAGGCCTGTCCGGTTCCGTCCACGATGAGCAGGTGGACGTCGATGGTGGTCGCAGTCGAAGCTGCGTTGGTCAACTCGACAACCATCGGCGTGAAGCGAGTGGGCAGGAGACAGCGAACATCGACATGCTCGATGGCGTTGGCATCGAGGCCGAAAATGGCGAAGGGACGATCACCCGGGGCCTCAACGGCAGCCGTCATCACACCGTCGTCGACCCCGCTGTCACCGGTCCCCGGTGGTGGCGGTTCGTCGTCACCCGAGGACAGAAGTGTGACCACCAACACATAGGCCAGGAGCAGAACGAAGAGCACCGCAGCGGCCAGTACGGCGCGACGCAGCCAGTCGCCGGGCCCCGACGATCGAGTCGTCGTGTCGCCGATAACCGCCGTTTCCATCGTCGCTGACGTTCCTCCGTGGTGTCAGGTGGCCACGTTGTGGGTGACCAGGGCAATCATGTAGGCGGCGGCAACCAGGGCCGTCAGCACCGGAACCGTGTACTCACTGAGCCCGTCGTTGACCCGCCGGTGGCAGTAGACCGTCTGGGCCATGATGGCGATGATGGCCGCGCCGGCCGTCAGTCCCACCCATGGAAACCGATCCGACAAGACCAGGCCGGCGACAATGGCGCAACCGGAAACGATCTGCAGCACGCCGGTGAGGCGGAAGAGGGACCGATCGACGGCGAGATGCTGTCGCAGGCGCACCATCGAACGCTCATCGATCAGCTTTGCCAGTCCACCGGCGACCAGTGTGACGGCCAAAATGAATCCGATGACCCAAACGAGTACGGCAGACATTGCTCAGGTGGTTCTCCAGCAGAATATGGGGCCGTTTAGTAGGCTGTAGGGGTGGCAATGGCGAACGTGAGCGGCAACTACCCTCGAATCCTGCTGGGACCCACAGGTTCGGACACGCAAATCGAGCAGCTCGCCCAGTCGCTCGAAGGCGAAGGGTGTGTCGTTCAGACCTTTTCTAGCATGCCGGTTGAGGTCTCGCTGAACAAGTTCGACATGGCGGTGCTGGTCGTTGCCGCCACTGATGCGGCGTCCGACGTCGGCACCGATCAGCGGATCCAACGGATCCTGCACGCCGCCGGGTTCCTCGAAGCCCGATTGGCGCCGGGCCGGGTCTGCCTGCTCGTCGAGGACTCGGTGGAGCAATTGGCAGCACCACCGGTGACCCAGATCCGCTATCCCAGTGGCCAACCCATGGCCAGCCGAAATGAGCTGATCTCGTTTCTGTCACAGCAGTACCCGGACGTGAAACGCAACCTTCATCAGCACATTCCCATCCGGGAGCAGGTCCAGTCATCGGATCTTCGGCTGGGTTGGGCGATGCTGGCCGCTGTCCTGCTGATCGCACTCATACCGCTCATGTTGGTCCTGCGGAGCCTGGGGAATGACGACGGTGACGTGGAGCAGATGGCGGGCGTGGCCCAGGCGCTGAATTCCAATGGTCCGGCCGGCCCGGCCTTCAACACCGGCTCGGGCCTGGGGTCGGCTGCAGCCGAATCCAACGGTGTATCCGAGGGCGGCACCCAGCTCGGGGAGGAGGCGCAAGCCGAGGGACAGGATCAAGGCGATATCCAACTGGCGCCGACGACGGCCGCCGTTGCCGACCCCGATCCAGGGGCGACGATGAGCCCCGAAGCCGATGCTGCAAATGACGGTGCCACTCGACCCACGTTGACGCCGCGAAACGGTGCGGCATCGGATGACGCAGGTTCTCAGACCTTACCCGCCGTGTGTCAGATCAACGTCCGGAAGAACCTGTCTCTGCCGGGCACGGTGGCGTGTGAGGGTGCCGGCCGGCTGGTGATCGAGGGCTGGTTCGGCCCCTGGCACAACGAAATCTCGGCCCTGGCCCTCAGCGCCGGAACCACCGGCACTCTGTACTACGAACGAGCCCCGGCCAATGGTGGCACCGAACTGCCGTTGACCGTCGGGACCACCGAGCTGGACCCGGCGGCGGCCCGCTACGGCGTGAACGACATCGTCGTCACCTTCGGCGGGGACGGGCAGCACGTCCACCTTTTCCAGTCACAGGCCTACGGCGGCCGGGTCGCCACCCTCACGTTCACCCTCGATCGACCCTGATCCGATCTCACCGCCGCGCCGGCGGAGCCGGATCACCAATCCGCCCCCGGCTACCAAGGCCCCGGTCACGGCGAACGTGGTCGCCGGACCAAACCGGTCGAAGAGCGGACCGGCGATCAGCGCCATGACGCCGGCGCCGGCCAGGGCCGCGCCTCCTGCGATTCCCTGGCCCGTGGCCTGTTCCCGTGGCGTGCAGGCCCGGGACATGGCCGACAGCGCGTTCGGATAGGCCACCGAGCTGATCACGGCTTCGACCACACCGATCGGGAGCAGAACCCAGAGGTTTCGGGGAAGGCCGGTCAGAACGGTGACAACGGCCAGGAAGCCGGTGCCGGCGAGGGCCACCCGGAACGGCCCGACTCGATCGCCGAGACGCCCTCCTAGGGGGGCGATCAGCGCGTACGGCAGCCCGTACATGGCCACGGAAAGGCCGATGATGAAGGTCGACCCACCGAGGTCGAGCACATACTTCCCCCAGATCGTCTCATAGAGCCCGACGGGGGAGAAGAGGATGACGGCCAGCGCCGCCGCCTGCTGCACCGGTTTCCGGCGAATCATTCTCCACGGGCGTGGTGCCTCGCTGGTCGGTTCATCGGATTCGGCCACCGCAACCCGGGCCACCATCGGGACCAACAGCACTACCAGCAAGGCGAAGCCGACGAAGGCGGCATCCGACGACAACCAGGCGGCCAGAAGCGAGCCGATGAGGGGCCCCACCACCAGGCCGCCGGTCTCGCCCGATGCGACGTAGCCCAGTCGCCGACCGGTGGACTTTCCATGGCCAACGATGACCACGGCTCGGGCCGCCGGCCCCCACGCGCCGGCGGCGAAACCGCTGAGGCCCCGGGCCGCCACCAACTGCCACAGCGACGTGGCCAGTGCCATCCACACCAGGCCGGCCACACCAACCACAATGGCCGACAACAGCAGCAGCTTGGCCTCGCCGCTATCGGCCAGTCGGGACAACGTGAGCTGAGCGATCAGCGAAAACAGGAAGAATGTCCCGGCGATCAGACCGAAGCCCCAGGTCGGGAAGCCGATCTCGGTCTGCATGGCGGGCA
>JAHEJM010000164.1 GCA_024638815.1 Acidimicrobiales bacterium
CGTCGGCCCCACCCGTGATGAACACGGTGCGGTCGACCAGGGACGGGTAGGTGGCGTAGTCGGGCCGGGTCGTGTCGGTGGCGGTGCCGGCGATGCCAGTGCTGTCGGTGTCGGTGTCGGTTGGGTTGGGTTCGGTCATCGATCGAAACCATAGAGCCGGGCGGGGTTGTCGACCAAGATCTGCTGCTGAAATACCGGGGGTACCCACCGTTCCAGCAAGCGACGTACGGCCTGGGCCGTCGGCGGGCGGTCCTGGCCCGGGTGGGGCCAGTTCGATCCCCACACCAGACGCTCGGGATAGCGCATCACCAGCTCGTCGGCCAGGTTGGTCACATCGAGGTAGTCGGGGGGACCGCCGGTGGCCGAGCCGGTGTCCGACGACTCATACGGCGCCGACAACTTGACCCAGGTGTGGCCCCGATCGAGCAACCGGCAAAGGATTCCGAACGGTTCGTCGTCGATCTCGACCGGGGGCATGAAGCGACCGACATGGTCGATGACCAGATCGACCGGCAGCTGCGACAGCAACCGGAACCGTTCCGGCAGCTCCCGGCCGTTGAGCTGGAGCTGGATGTGCCAGCCGGCCTCGGCGACGAAGCCGGCCACCGGCTCCAACAGGTCCCAGTCGACGGTCCCGCCGGGCAACATATGGAATCGAGCACCCCGAGCACCGGCATCGGTTAGTTCGACCAGCTCGGTCGTGGTCAGGGTGGCATCGACTACGACCACGGCCCTGGCCTGCCGTCCCAGTTCGGCCACGGCATCGAGCTGGCAGGCATTGTCGAGACCGTAGGTCGTGGGCTGAACCACCACCACCCGCTCCAACGTCAGCGTGTGCTGGAAGTTGCGGTAGTAGTCGACGGTGGCATCGGGAGGACGGAGCAGCGCAGTAGGCGCTGTCGGGTAGGAGTGATGGTAGAAGTGCATATGGCTGTCGCATGCACCGGCCGGCAAGGCCTTGAGGGCGAGGTCACTCATCGGGAGCTCCAGAATGATTGAAGACGGGTTGCCCGATCGAAGTTGACCGATCGGGGCGGTTCCGATCCCTCGATAATGGCCTTGACCTGCTCGACACTGCTGTAGGCCTGGGCGTCGGCGTTCTCCGGGGTCAGCCCGCCGAGATGGGGCGTGGCCACCACCCCGGGCCGGGCGGCCAGTGCGAGGGATGGTCGCTGATCGTGGGCCCGGCCGACATCCATGGCCAAACCTCCGAGCCGGCCGGACTCCAGGGCAGCGGCCACTGCGTCCTCGTCCATCAGCTCACCTCGGGATACGTTGACCAGTACCGCCCCCGGCTTCATGGCGGCCAGGGCCTCGGCGTCGATCAGGTTCTCGGTCGAGGGTTGGGCCGGGGCCAGGGGAAAGACCACATCGGCCCGGGCCAGCAGGTCGCCGGCCTCGACCTGTCTGATGCCTTCCGGAGCGGCAGCGCGCCGGGTCTCGCCGTTTCCGGTGCCGGTGTCGACCACGACCTCGGGATCGTGGACCAACACGGTCATGCCGACGGCGGCCAACAGCTCGGCCAGGTAGGAGCCGATGGCCCCGTAGCCGAAGATACCGGCGGTGCGGCCCCGGAGTTGAAAGCCGGAACGCTGGGGCGGCTCGACGCCGGCCCTGTAGTCGAGGGTGGATTCACCAATGTGGCGGGCCACCGCCAGCAGCAACCCCAGGGCCAGCTCGGCGGTGGACGGCACGAAGCTCTTGTCGGCCCGGGCCACCAACACTGCGTGGTGGGATGCGGCGTCGACGTCGATTGTGGAGATGTCGACTGCGCACCGGAGGAAGGCGATCAGGTCGGAGCAGTTGGCGAACAGCTCGCCCGCGCCCGGCGTGGAACGGTGGGCCACGATCACCTGGCATCCGGCTGCGGCAGCGATCAGCTCCGGAGTCGACAGGTCATGGTCGGTGGGGTTGACCACCACCTCGACACCGTTGATGGCCCGGAGTTCGGGCAGGGCCCGGCCGAAGTAGGCATCGAGGTCCTCGGGGTTGTGGGTGATGAAGACGCGCATGGTCACCGGGCATCGGGTTGGTCGGGTTCGTGGGGTTGACCGGTTCGGCCCACGGGATCGAGCTGGTCGAACAGGGTGGGGGCCACGTCGGTCGAGCCCTCGATGAGGAGTATGCGCCGCTTGGTGTCGACGCCGCCATGGGCCGAGAAGCCGGTGAGAGCCCGGTTGGCGCCGAGCACCCGATGACAGGGCACGAGGATGGGAACCGGGTTGGTGGCCATGGCCCGGCCGACGGCCTGGGCTCCACCCGGCTCACCCAACGCCCCGGCCACCTGGCCGTAGGTCATGGTGTGGCCGCGTGGGATGGATCGAGCCAGGTTGTAGACCCGGCGGTTGAACGCCGAGCAATGTTGGAGGTCGACTGGTACGGCTGTGATGTCGGCGTCGTCACCGGCCAGCAGCATCCGGATCACCTCGGCTGCGTGGGCCGCCGTGCCGGTCAGCTCGGCTTCGTCCATTTCGGCCACGGCGACCGCCGCACCACCGGCATGATCGCGCTGCGACAGCTTGGCCAAAAGGTGGCGCCGTGTCGTCGCCTCATCCCGCTCGGGAAGCTGCACGGCCACCACCGCCCGGTCGGTGCAGGCCAGTCCGACCGGACCCATCGCCGTGTCCACCACCGTTGCCGTCACGGCCGACGGCGCATCCGCTGACGGGGACTGGGTGGCGGGGGCCATGGCTTCAGGGTAGGCGATGCACCGCCACCGGTTCCCCCAGAGCGGATTCGTCGGGATGCACCCCGAGACCCGGGCCTTCCGGCAGGTGGAGGTGACCGTCGATGTTGCGGGGGCCGCGGCCGTTGGCGATGTCGACCGTGATCATGTCCTGGCAGGCCCACACCCCGAGCCGGTGCCGGTCGGGAATGGTGGCGGCCAGGTGTAGCGCCTCGGCGTCGGCCAGTACCGTGCCCCCGGTGGCCATGACATACATGTCGATGCCATGGGCCAGGGCGATATCCCGCATGCGGGCCGCCCGGGTCAGACCGCCGGCCCGGTTGAGCTTGATGCCGAACACCTCGGCCAGGCCGTCCCGGGCGATCCGGACGGCGTCCTGAAGGGTGACCAGACTCTCGTCCACGCTGACCGGGGCGGCGTGCAACTGGCGGACGGCGGCGATGTCGTCCAGCGTCTCCCCTGGCTGTTCGAACATGACCCCCAAGTGCTCGGTGGCCTTCATGACCCGGATGGCCTGCTGGCGAGTCCAGGCTCGGTTCACGTCGTAGAGGATTCGCTCACCCCGGGGGCGGTGGGCCTCGACATCACGGATACGCTCGATGTCCCGGTCCACGTCGCCCCCAACCTTGACCGAGTGGACCACGTAGCCCCGGGACCGGTAGCGGTCCATGACCGCTCGGGTTTCCTCTACCGTCTTGGCCCCGACCGACGAGGCGATGGGGGCCGGGGTTCGGGAGCCGCCGCCCATGACATCGGCGATCGGTCGACCGGCTACCTGGCCGATGATGTCCCAGCACGCCATGTCGATGGGGGCCTTGGCATACAGGTGGCCGGGTAGAGCCAGGTCCATGGCCCGCTCCACCTCCAACACGTTCCGGGGATCGAGGCCGAGCACGAACCGGGCCATGGTCTCGATCCCGGCCCGGATACCGGGACCGTGGGCCGCCACGTAGGTGTGACCCCACGGTGTGCCCTCACCCCATCCGGTGACGCCGTCGTCGGTTTCGACCTTGACCACCGTGGCGTCCAGCACCTCGAAAGTGAGTCGACCGCCCGACAGCCAGTAGGCATGCTCCAGGGGCAGCTCAACGTGGAAAGCGGTCATGGCCGTGATCTTCATCGATGGCTCCGGGTTCGGGGTCGGTCGGGCCGGCCGGCTGCTGCTGACGACTCTCCCGGTCTGGTCCGGCCCGTCAGTCCCACGGCAGGACCACGATGTTTCCGGTGTGCTCCTTGGCCACAAAGGCGGTTTGGGCTTCTCGCAGTTGACGCAGCGGATAGGTGGCGGCCAGGGCCGGCTTGATCTCACCGGCCTCGATGTAGCGGACGAGGTTGCCCATGACCTCGGGGTCGATGACGGTGGATCCGGTGAAGGTCAGATCCCGCAGGTACAGGGTACGAAGGTCAAGGCTGACGATGGGACCGGCGATGGCCCCGGAGCACGTGTAACGTCCGCCCCGCTCCAGAATGTCGATCAGTGTGGGCCAGTAGTCGCCGCCCACCACATCGGCCACCACGGTGACCCGCTCGTCACCGACGGCGGCCCGCAGGTTCACGGGGTTGCGACCCAGGATGCGGTCAGGGCCCCGACCCGGGCCACCGAGGGCGGCAACCGCCTCGTGCTTGGCGTCGGAGGCCATGGCGATGACCCGGGCGCCCCGTCGCTTGGCCAGCTGGACCAGGGCCCCGCCCACCCCTCCGGAGGCCCCGGGCACCAGCACGGTGTCGGCGTCGGTGACGGCGGCCCGGGTCAGCATGCCCTCGGCCGTCGAGTAGGAGCAGCTGAAGGTGGCCAGTTCGGCATCGGAGTAGCCGGAGTCGACGGCGAGAGCATTGCTCGAGGGCATGACGGTGAACTGGGCGAAGCCGCCGTCGCATTCGGAACCGAAGTAGCCGGTTTTGTTCTTGTCCAGGGGATCGTCGGGGTCCCGCAGCCAGTTGTCGGTGATGACCCGCTGCCCGATGCGGCCGGCCTCCACTCCGTCGCCCACGGCCACGATCTCCCCGCAGGCGTCGGCCCCCTGGATGCGAGGGAAGGTGACGGGTGCGCCACCCCAGCTCGGGTCCTCGGTGTCCACATCGTCGTAGCCGTCACCGGCGGTGGCCCCGCTCACCGCTTTGGAGTACCAGCCGGAGCGGGTGTTGACGTCGGTGTTGTTCAACCCGCACGCCCCGACCCGGACCAGCACCTGGCCCGGCCCGGGTTCGGGTCGTGGCCAGTCCTCGTGCCACACGAGCTTGTCCAGTCCTCCATGGCCCACCGTGACCATGGCCTGCATGGTCTCGGGTAGTGCGGCCGCCGGCCGCTCGCTGTCCGTGATGTTGTCCGTCGAATCCAACCCCTGTCCGGCCATGGTGTATCCCCTGTCCCCTCGCTCGGTTCAGTACGACCCGCCGATCGGCGCGGGCGGTCCGCACATCTGACCACGCCCATCCCCTCCCACGCAACCCTCCCTTTGGCACGTTGTCAGCTGCGCGCAATCCCCTCCATCTTCGTTGTTGGACATGCGGCCCCCCTCCGGGCCGCCGGCCGACCAAGGCTTGCCGGACCAGGGGAGCCTGATCCCGTGTGGTGTCCACCGAATTGGGGCGCGTCGGCACCTGCTATTCCCGTTGGACGGTGGATGGTCGCGGTGGTGGGGTCTCGTCCGGTGTGGCCGGTCGAGTGGCCCACCGGATGCGTCCGGTCGGCCCGGTCTGGCGGTACAGGGTGTGGTTCCGTTGATGGAGTTCACGGTGGCACGGCCCGCACAGCAGGGCCAGTTGGTCGATGTCGGTGCGGCCCTTGGCCGGTGAGTTCCACGGAACCAAGTGGTGGGCCTGACATCGCTGGATCGACGCCCCGCACAACACGCAGCCACCATCTCGAACCGCCAAGGCCAGGTACTGCGCCATGGTGGAATGCCTACGGGTACGTCCCAGCCACAACGGTTGCCCCTGCGAGCCGGTGAACAGGGCGTAGATCGGCGACCCAGCAGCCACATACTCGGCGAACAGCTCGTCGCTGATCGGCCCCGACCCGTGCTGAGTGGCCGGTTTGTTCCCGAGATCGTCGAGCCGGATCGACACCACCACCGGCGGTTTCGAACCCGACCCCGGCCTCGAACCAGTTCTCGGTTTCGAGGCGCCTGGTTCGGAACACGACTCTCGGCTGGAATCTGAGCCTGGCTTCGACCCACTGCGACCACTGGCAGCGCCGTCGAAGTAGGCGATGGCGGCGTCGAACAGGCGGTGTTCCCACGGCACGTGTTCGACGGCCGGGCGGTCCCTCCCCCCGGCGTTCTGGTAGGCGGCATCGGCGGCGGCCTGGATCTGGGCCCAGGCCCGGTCGATCACCGCATCAGGGCCTTCCAAGGTGAGCGTGGCCAGGTCGGGTTTGCCCTCGCCGGCGGGGCGAAATCCCCGCCGACACCTCCGAGCCTGCTGTTGGCGCCGGTACCGGTCATTGGTTTCGCCACGGTCGGCGGCGTCTTCGAGATGGCGGTCGACGGCGTAGTCGGTCTGGTCCGGCGACATTCCGGACACGTCATCGATCAGTTCCTCGGGGATGGCCCCGTTGTCGGGATCGGCCGCTTTGGCCAGAGCATCCAGTGAGTCCGGCTTGATTGATCCGTCGGTCAGCTTCTCGTCCAGGGTGGGGTTGGCGGCCAGTGCCGCTGCCCGCCGGGCGTCACGATTCGTGGATCGGCGGGACCGCTCCGGGCCACCGAGCAGGCTACGAGCCCGTTTGCGGTCGGCCGCCACGTCGCCGGACGAGCCCGCAACCCGGGCGGCGGCGGTCAGTCGTTCGGCAGCCAACCGTTGTTCGAACCTCAGGGCCCGCCGTATCAGTTCTCCGTCACCCAGCAACCTCAGAGACAGCACCAACCGATCGAACAGCACATCGACGTTTGTGCCGGCGGAGTCGACCGGTGGCACCCCTGGCCCGGGCAAACCGGACGGCTGTTCGATCAACGTCATACCACCATAATAAACAAGCGGTGTGACATCTAAGGTCGGCTGCAGGGTCCACCACGGGTTAGTGGTCTTGTTTCCAAGGTGCGTTGTGCCGCTCATCCGCCGCCCCCGCCCAGACGCTCCGATCCCCTTCACGTCAGCCGAGGCGCCGACAACCGGAGCGGATCCAGGGCGTGGTGTAGCATTGAACGATGGCTAGACCGGAGGGACGGACGGCAACCGTGCTGGCCACCAACGGCTCCTACACGGACCGCAGTTTCGAGCACACGGTGGAGAAGAACTACGTCGATCCTCCGCCACCCAGCCCCACCGCTTGATCATGGCCGGCTATTCGGGAACGCCGCTGGCGAAGAAGCTGGGCATCAAGGAAGGCCACACCGTGGCTGCCCTCCACGAGCCCGACGGGTTCCGGGACTGGCTGGCACCGCTGCCCGACGGGGCCCGGGTGCGGAAGTCGATCGGTCAGCAGCCGGATGTTGTCATCGTGTTCGCCACCAAGCGGGCGGTGCTGGAACGCAGCCTTCTCAAGGCGGCCGAGGCCGTCTATCCCAACGGGGCGGTGTGGGCGGCGTGGCCCAAGAAGTCCTCCAAGGTTCCCACCAACATCACCGAGGACACGGTGCGGGAGATCGCCCTGCCCCGAGGGCTGGTGGACAACAAGGTGTGCGCCGTCAGCGAAGTGTGGTCGGGCCTGCGGGTGGTATGGCGCAAGGAACTGCGAGGCGGCGACACCCCACCCCGCATCGAGCGGTAGCGCCACCACAAACCTCCCCCCAGCGCCCAGGGGGTCGTCACCCCGCCAAAGCGCTGGGAGGGTAGGCGATCGGCGATAGCGTCTATCCGGTGATCAGGCTGCTTTGGGAAGTAGGCAGGCGGAGCTTCCGGCTGGCCACCACCTACCGCCTGGCCACGGCGTCGGGGGTGTTCATCAACACCGTCTTCGGCTATCTGCGGGCCGCCAT
>JAHEJM010000165.1 GCA_024638815.1 Acidimicrobiales bacterium
CCGTCGCAAGGACGCAGTTCCGCTCGCTACCTGGTTGTAGCGGAGGAACGAGGACGCCGCGAGGGGCGTCAGACGCCGACGAATTAGTGACATGATCAGCCTGACGGGACACTAGGGCCCGGACGGTCTCCACGGCCAGACGGTTTCGCAGTCGTAGTGGACGTCGTCCGGGCCGAAGGTCATCGGCAGGTTCGCACCCTTCAGATTCGCTCCGCGGAGATTGGCTCCCGCCAGGTTGGTCCACTCCAGATTCAACCCCATCAGCTTTGCCCCGCGCAGGTTCGCGGCCCTGAGATCCGCCCCCCGCAGCGCGGTGGTGGGGAGATCCAGTCCACCGACTTCGACCGCGAAGAGGTCGGCTCGGTAGGGGCCGGGGCCGGCGAGATCCGCTCCTCGAAGGCTGGCCTCGGCCAGATCCGCCGCCGTGAGGTCGGCCCCGGCCAGATCGGCCCCGGCCAGATCGGCCCCGGCCAAGGCGGCCTCCCTGAGGTTGGCTCCTCGAAGGTTGGCCTCGACCAGGATTGCTCCCTCGAGTCGGGCCCCGGCGAGGTCGGCTTCGGCGAGACTCGCTCCGATGAGGTTGGCGCCGCGGAGATCGGCCCCGGCCAGATTCGCCCCAGCCAGATTCCTGTGGGCGAGGTTTGCCTTCATGAGGTTCTTCCTCCTCGCCTCGGTCCGTCCGAAGCCGATCATCACATCGACGAGGTCTGCTGACGCATGTTCCGTGCTTCCCATAGCTCTCCGCTCAACGACATTGCGAACCGGGAACTCACTCGGTGACGAGGGCTTTGCGAAGAGCCGTGACGCCGTTGCCCCGTCCCCCCAGCTCGTGACCGATCATCTCCAGCGCCTGCTCGGCCCCCCGGACCAGGATCGACAGCAGCTTCGACGTGTCGGGCCGGTCGCTGTCGAGGTTGAGGAGTTGACGAACCATCTCCACGCTCTCGATCTCGGTGTCGGGGAGACTGTCGGCCAGATTCCACATGGCTCCGCCGATGATGGCGGCCACGATCTTGTCACGATCGACGAGGGGTGTGGTATTCAGCCGCTTCACCCTACGCCGGCTCCGCAGCCACCGGGGATCGAGATAGGTTCGCACCCGAGGGTCGAGGTCGAGTTCGGCGGTCAGGAGGCTCACCAGGTCCTCGGCCGTGCCGCCCCGCCGTCCGGCCAGGCTTCCCACCACCGACTGGCCGACCGCCACCAGTCGGGTGATGTCGGGCTTGCGGCGGAAGTCGATCTCCTGGACCAGGGGCCACGACCATCGCAGACAGGGCAGCCAGATCACGATGGAGCAGATACGAATGTGGTTGGGCTCGAGCCAGCCGGCGATGTTCTGGAAGTACTGCTGGATCTGTTCGTATTCCGGTATGGGATTGCCGGCGGCGTCGTACAGCCCGTTGACGGCAACCCCGCCGGACAGGGGGCCGGCGCCGGTGCCGTTGAGGTTGATGTTGACGTAGTGATGCCAGGTCGACTCGACCACGACCCGCCCGACATCGGCCTGGTGGCCGTCATAGGCCCCGACCACTCCGAACAGTGACGGGGTCACCGGGTCCTTGCTCGACGTGCCGGGGCCGCCGGAAACACCCCAGGCAACGATCTCCGGCCCGATGCCGTCGGGGAACTCATCGGGATCGATGACGGCCGGCTCGACCACCCTGCCCTCGTGGGGATGATCGGGTAGGTGGGTGACGGTGCCGTCGACATCATGGCGATCGAACAGCTCATGGGCGAGGGTGACGCCATTGTCGGTGTACCACTTCGGGTAGATGTGCTGAGGCACATTGTCGGACTGCAGGTCGAAGTCGGCCCCGGCTGCGGCGTTGGGCACGTTGGTGTCGATCCTGGTGTCGGCGTCACTGCCGTCGGGGACGCCGTCGGCCTCGAACCACAGTCGCATCGATTTGACCCGCTTGACGTTGCCCGAGAGGAACGCCCCCAGATCGTCGTGATCGCCGGTGCAGAACACTCCGCCACCGTCGTCCATGAAGGTTTCGAGTTCGTCCAGATCGGAGCCACCCATGGCGGTGGCGGCCGTGGCGCCGCCGAGACCGAAGATCCAGATCTCCTCGTAGTGGTGGATGGTCCGGCTGACCCCGTTCACCATATGGTTGCCGGCGAAGCGGAAGTTCTCCACGTCGGCCGTCGGGTCGGCGTTCCAGTGAGCGGTCGTCACTTCGACATCGTGATTGGTGGTGGTGGCCGAGGCGATGATGCCGGCCGCCTCGCTCAGGCCGAAGCCCGAGCCCGGGTTGAACGACAACCCGTCGGTCACCAGCAGAATCCTGGTCTTGCAGTCCAGGTCGATGATGATCGGTCGCCACAGGGGAGGCAATACCGGTGTGGGCAGCAGGTCCGACGGCCGATCGAAACGGCGCTCGACTTCATTCGCAGCAGCCGTGGATGCATGGATGGTCGACATGGCAGGGGTCTCCTCCGAGATTCCGGGTACGCATTTACCGATGCTCGAAGGAGCCGGCGAAATACATCAAGGACCGGCAATCGGCAGGCGGCGGACGTCGGGCCCCGATCGGCTCAGGATTCGACGCCGGCACCGGCCGAGTCGATCTGGGCCAGAAGGTCGGGACCGAGGCGGGCCAGTTTGGCGGGGCGAAGATCGGTGACTGCGGCCAGTTGGGCCGTGGTGGTCGGGCGTTGGCGGGCAACGGTGCGAAGAACCTGATCGGAGACGATGACATGGGGCGGTACGCCACCGGCCCTCGCCTTGCGGTCCCGCCAGGACCGAAGACGCCGGTAGAGGTCGTCGGCGTCGGCGTCGTCGGTGGTGGCGTCGCCGCCTCCGGCTCCGGCGAGGGTCGGTCGACTCTCGATGGCCCGGCGCGATCGGCGGATGTGACTCCGCCAGTCGGTCTCGACCGGTCCGGTGCCACCCAGTCCGATCATGGCCTGCTGCAACACCTCGATCAACGGCGACGGTGTACGGGCCACCGGCCTGGTGCCGAAGGTCCGTTCCCTGCACCACGACAGGAACAGCTGATCCTGGGCCCGGGTGAGGGCCACGTAGACCAGACGTTGCTCCTCAGCCAACTGAGCCGGAGTGGTGGCGTAGGCGATGGGGACGAAGCCGTTCTCCAGTCCGGCCACGTGGACCACCGGCCATTCGAGACCCTTGGCACCGTGGAAGGTGACCAGATCGACGCCATCATCACCGCCGTCGACATCGCCTCTGTCGAGGGTCTCGATCCAGGCCAACAGGCCGGAGCCGGTGGGTTGGGAATCGACGGTCATGTACTCGTGGATGAGACGGCTCAGAGCGGCCAGGTTGTTGTGCCGTTCGAGGTCGAAGGAGGTCCGGGTTGCGTCGACACCCGACTCGGCCATGTCGTCCAAGGTGGCGTCGAGGGCCTCCACATGGTGGGCCAGATCCATCCCTTGACGGGAGATGTCCTTCAGCACCGCCTTGACCTCGGGTGTACCAAGGGGTCCCGGTCCGGTTCGGACCCGGCATGGCACCCGCAGCTCGGCAAGCTCCTGCTCGATGATGACCAGCTGGGCATTGGTCCTGACCAGAACCGCCTGGTCCTGCCAGCGCACCCCTCGATCGTTGGCCGACCGAAGCGCTCGGGCCACGCCCATGGCCTCATCCCGATCGGTGCCGTGGACGGTCAAGGACGGGCGGACCCCGTCGGGACGGTGGGCCCGGAGCGGCCCGAGTCGGATGGAACCACCGGTCGAGCGGTCGGAGCCGGTTCGGCCTCTGACGCCGGCGGCGTCACCGGCTGTCATCGGCGCCGTCAAAGCCGCGCCGGCCATGGCCAGGATCTGAGGTGTGGACCGGTAGTTGTCGTTCAACTCGATGACGGTGGACGACTGCTCCCGGCACTGGCCGTGCAACAGTTCCGGGTCGGACCCGTTCCAGCCGTAGATGGCCTGTCGGGGGTCGCCGACCACGAAGAGGTCGTCACGATCCCCGAGCCACTCGGTGAGCAGGGCGAACTGTAGCGGATTGAGATCCTGGAACTCGTCGACATAGAAATGGCGGTGACGCCACCGGACGGCGGCGGCGTAGTCGGGGTCGGACCTGAGGTCCCGAATGGCCAGGGTGAGCAGATCATCGAAGTCGACGAGCCGCTTGCGCCGCTTCTCCTGCTGGTATCGCACCATGACCTCGCCGATGTAGCCCGGATCGGCCGGTGGGGTCCGGCCGGCGGCGGCCGAGGCCCGGCCGTAGTCGTCGGGCTCGATCATGCGCGCTCGGGCCCAGTCGATTTCGCTCACCACATCGGGCAGCTCGACCCCGGCCGGGCGGCGACCGAGCTGGCCGATGAAACGGAACTTGGAATCGAGAATACTGGGCGGGATGGTGCGCTTCTCGGTCCATCGCTGTCTGAGCTGGGCCAGGGCGAAACTATGAAAGGTGCCGGCGGGGACCGGATCCCGCAGGCCAAGTCGACGTTGCCTGTCCCGCAGTTCGGCCGCCGCCTTGCGGGTGAACGTGAGGGCCAGCACCCGGTTCGGGTCGGTCTCACCCCGGGCGGTCCGCCACGCAATGCGACGGGTCAGCACCCTGGTCTTGCCCGAGCCGGCCCCGGCCAGCACCACCACTCGGCCCGGTGGGGCCTGTACCGCCTCGAGTTGGGATTGGTTCAGCCCGTCGAGCAGACGCTCAGTCTCCACCGTGCCCACGATACTCGACTGCACTGACACCGTCGCTCCTGTGGCCGGTGGCGCACGCGGCAGAACCACGAGGCGGATTCGAGTAGAGTTTTGCCGTGGCTTTCTCGGCAAAGCAACTGAACGTCGGGGAGAAGGTCGTGCTCGATCTACGTCCCCATTGGTGGTTTTTCGCCCCCCAAGCCGCAGCCCTGGCCGGGGCCGTGGTTCTGGGCGTGCTGGCGTTGGCGTTCTTCGCCGATGTGCCCCTGGTCAGCATCCTCACCGCCGGGCTGATCATCGCGGTCCTGGTCTGGTTCGTGGCCCGCTATCTGGTCTGGCAGACCACGAACTTCGTCATCACCTCCGACCGCCTCGTCACCCGGTCCGGGGTCTTCAGCCGCCAGGGAATCGAGATCCCCCTCGAGCGGGTCAACACCGTGTTCTTCCGCCAGTCCTTGTTCGAGCGCCTCATCGGATCGGGGGAGCTGGTGGTGGAGTCGGCCGGTGAGCTCGGCCGGCAGAAGTTTTCCGACATCAAGCAGCCCCTCAACGTCCAGAGCGAGATCTACCGCCAGATGGAGGGCAACGAGAACCGCAAGTTCGACCGGGCGGGCCGGAATCAGTCGGCCACCCTGTCCATTCCCGAACAGATCGAGAAGCTCGATCAGTTGCGGCAAAAAGGCATCCTCACCGACGCCGAGTTCAACCGGAAGAAGGCCGAACTGCTCGACCGGCTGTGAGGTGATCACGGCGACGCACACGGCCATGGGCGTCGTTGCTCCGACCCTTCTGTCGCATCCCGAAGCCTGCGACGGCATTCTTCGGCACCCTGCTAGCGTGCGACCATGAGCGCAGTTCCCGGAGCCCAGTATTCTGTCAACCTTCGTGTCCGACTCGACAACAAGCCCGGCGTGCTGGGCCGCCTGGCCGTGGCCATCGGCGAGGCGGGGGGAAACATCTTCGCCATCGAGGGCTTCGTGGCCAAGGGTCCGGTTCTCGAACGTGACATCGTGATCAACTGCTACAGCGTTCAGCACCAGGAGCAGATCGTCGACGTGGCCGGAAGGATCGACGGCGTTGAGCTGCTGGACAGCTTCGACCGCACCTTCCGCATGCACGAGGGGGGCAAGATCGAGGTGCTGCCCCTGTGCCCGGTCGGTGACAGGGACGATCTCTCCATGGCCTACACCCCCGGAGTGGCCCGAATCTGTCGGGCCATCGTGGACGATCCCGGCGTGGCCGACACCCACACCATCCGCAAGAACACGGTGGCCATCGTGTCCGATGGAACCGCAGTGCTCGGTCTGGGCGACATCGGTCCCAGGGCGGCCATGCCGGTCATGGAGGGCAAGGCCCTGCTGTTCAAGGAATTCGGACAGGTCGACGCCTTCCCCATCTGCCTCGACGTCGACGGTCCCGACGAGCTGATCGAGACCGTGGTTCGGCTGGCTCCCACCTTCGGTGGCATCAACCTGGAGGACATCGCCGCCCCTGGTGCATTCGAGGTGGAGGATGCCCTCAAGGAGCGCCTTGACATCCCGGTGTTCCACGACGATCAGCACGGTACGGCAGTGGTGGCGCTGGCCGGGCTGGAGAACGCGCTCAGGATCGTGGGCAAGAAGATGGGCGACGTCTCGGTGGTGGTGGCCGGTGTCGGCGCCGCCGGGGTTGCCGTGGGCAAGATCCTCCTGGGGGCCGGGGTCGGTTCCGTCATCGGTGTCGACCGTCTGGGCGCGGTGTACGAAAGGCGAGGTGATCTGAACCCGGCCAAGCAGTGGTTCGCCGAGAACACCAATCGCGACCGACGTTCGGGTTCGCTGTCGGAGGTCATGGCCGGGGCCGATGTGTTCGTCGGTCTGAGCGGCCCGGGTCTGATCACCCCGCAGGACGTGAAGGCAATGGCCGACGATCCCGTCGTGTTCGCCATGGCCAACCCCGACCCCGAGATCCTGCCCGAGCAGGTCGAGGGCCTGGTGGCGGTCATGGCCACCGGGCGCAGCGACTATCCCAACCAGATCAACAACGTCCTGGCCTTTCCCGGGATCTTCCGCGGCGCTCTCGATGTACGGGCCAGCGACATCACCGAGAACATGAAGCTGGCCGCGGCCGATGCCATCGCCGAGTCGGTGTTCGAGGAGGAGTTGGCCCCCGACTTCATCGTCCCCTCGGTGTTCGACAAGGCCGTGCCGTTGCGGGTGGCCGAGGCGGTGGCGGCCGCAGCCCGAGCCGACGGGGTGTGTCGGGACTGAGTCCCGGCCTTTGGCGATGCCGACCACGACAGCGCGGCGGTGGGCGGTCCGTGTCGCTTTGGCCGCCCTGGCCGTGGTAGCGATGTGGCTGACGGCGGCCGTCATCGTCTACCCCGGCGAGTACGTGCGCCGGGTCGTGCTGTGGCGGGAATCCGATGTCGACGACTATCTGAACAACTTCCCGGCCCGACCGCTGACCTCCTCGCCCCAGCCTCGACCGTTCGAGGAGGATCTCGACCCCGATGTCGTCGCCGTCGTGACGGAGGCGTTCGGGGTCGACGACCCGGCCGCCGACGGTTCCGGGGCCGATGCCCTCGACCGTCTTCTGAGCGACACCGAAACCCAGGCCCTGCTGGTGATCGACGACGATCGCCTGGTGCTGGAGCGCTATGGCGCAGGCATCGAGCGAGCGTCGCTGCTGACCTCGTTCTCGGTGGCCAAGTCGTTCGTCTCCACACTGGTGGGCATTGCCGTCGAGCAAGGCCACATCGCGTCGATCGACGACCCGGTCACCGACTACCTGCCCGAGCTGGCCGACCGGGACTCCAGGTTCTCCCGGATCACGATTCGTGATCTGCTCACCATGTCGTCCGGGCTTGACTATCAGGCGTTCCGGTGGTGGTTCTTCAACGGCGACGACCCACTCACCACCTATCACCCCGACCAGCGAGA
>JAHEJM010000166.1 GCA_024638815.1 Acidimicrobiales bacterium
GCCTGTGGCGGTGATGGACCGGCCCGGGCAAGCGTCCGGTCCCCGACCAACCCAACCCCACCCAGGCCTGCTCAGTGCCTTGTGACCTCACCGAGCGCGACAACGGCAAGCTCTTTTGCCGCGACCGTTACATGCCCCAGTAGCCGCGAATACCCGGAACGTGATGCTGGATCAGCCCTTCGGCGTTGAGGAATACGACGTGAGTCGTTTGTAGGAAACCGATCTCGACTTCCACATTGGCTTCCCAGATGACAACATCGCCTGCGTCTTGGAACTGATCCACCGAAACCACCTTGTAGCTACCGTGTGAGTCCAGGCGACGGGCCAGGAACTGCCGGATCTCCTCTTTTCCGGACATGACCCGATTGAAGAGCACAAGCTTGGCGTCCGCAGCGTACAGCTCCGCCAGCGCATCAACGTCGCCATCCGACATCAGCTCGCCGTACCGGTCGACAAGATTTCGAGCCGTCTCACCCATGTGCCGTCCTTTCATTGCCAGCGTGTCGAGGACCGAGACCTTGTCTCGTTGGCATTTGCCATCAGCCCCACGATGCACCTTTGACCATACGTCGCTGCGGACCTCCGTGTCCACGGCAGCCGGTACATCACGCCGGGCGCATCAGCTCGAACAGGTCCTCGGCGTGGCTGTACCAGTTGCCGGCGTGGCGGCCGACGGCCCGAAGCTTGACCTGGTCGACGCGGGTGCCGTCCAGCAGCTCGGGGTCGATGTGGAACGCCACCACCTCGCCGACGATGAGCCAGCTGCCCCCTTCCTCCCGGCCGACATGGAGCTGGTGGGTGACCCGACACTCCATTTGGGCCTTGGCCTCACCCACCCGGGGAGCGTTGATCATGGTCGACTCCACCACCGTCAAGCCGGCGTGACTGAACTCGTCCTCATCGGCGGGAAGGGTGGCCGATGAGGCGTTCATGGCCTCCGCCACCTCGGCGGTCACCACATTCACCGTGAATTCGCCACTGGCCCGGACGTTGTCGGCGGTGTCCTTGCGCACCCCGGAGCCGGCGCCGGGCGAGAACACCACGGTGGGCGGATCACCGGAAACGGCGTTGAAGAACGAGTACGGGGCCAGGTTGTTGACTCCGTGGGCCGACCGGGATCCGATCCAGCCGATGGGCCGGGGCACCACCAGTCCGGTCAGCAGCTTGTAGCCCTCCACCCCCTTGAGTTCGGAGGTGGCGAAGGTCACGATGTCTCGAATGGCCATGACCGAAGCGTAGGTGTCCCGAGCTTCGGCCGGTACCTCAAGACGCTCCTTTGTGCCGGTGAATTCGCCGCAGCACCGGTTACGTCGATCCCAAGGAAATCTCGCAACTCGTACACTTCTGATGATGCGGCTGCCGAACCTGCCACCCAAGCGGGAGCGGCTCACCGCCGTCAACCGACTACGACGGCGGGCCCGAGCCTCCGACCCGAACCTCATCATCGGTCACTACGGTGACGACAATCCGACCCTCGGTGCCCATACCTTCCGGGTGGTGTGCTGGAACATCGAGGACGGCCTCGACGTCGACGGCGGGATCCGGGGGTTGTCCGAGCACGAGAATCTGAGCACGGCGGCCGCCTTCTGCCTCCAGGAGATGGACCCGGCCGGTGTGCAGCGCATGGCCGGCGAGCTTGGCCTCAACTACGTCTACTCCGAGTCGTCCAAGGACCACCGCACCGGCCGGGGCTTCGGGAACGCCATCCTGTCCCCGTTTCCACTGGCCAACTGTTCAGTCCTGCGACTACCCCACGTGGCCAAGGCCTACGGTCGACCCCGGGCTGCGGTTCACGCCGAGGTGAAGTGGCCGGGCGGGGACGTGTCGGTGTGGTCGGTCCATGCCGAGATCCCCTCGTTGTCGCTTACCCGGCGCATCGGTCAGTACACGGCCGTGGCGGCCCGGGCCATCGCCCACAATCCCGATCATCTGGTGCTGGCCGGCGACTTCAACACCACTACCCTCACCTCGGTCGACGCCATCGACGAGCTGTACGAACTGTTCGAACTGGAACGGGTGTCGGCGTCGGCCGGGCCCAGCCTGCGCCGGGCCGGCAAGCTCTTCCACCTCGACCACGTCTTCACCCGAGGGATGGAACCGTTGGACGCCGGTGTGGAACGTGAGGTCAAAGCCAGCGACCACTGGCCCCTGTGGGTCGAGTTACAGCCGAGCAGATCGAAGCTCTTCGAAGCGATCGATTCGGCGGAGTTCGGGGAACAGCTGTGACCACAAGGCGACCACGGTCAGAGTGCCCACACCGCCCACGACCACGGCCGGCGCCAGCCCGAACCAGGCCGCGGTAAGGCCCGACTCCAACCCTCCCAGCTCGTTGGAACCGCCGATGAAGATGTTCTCGACCGCCAGCACCCGGCCCCGCATGTCCTCCGGGGTGGCCAGGGGAACGATGGTGGCCCGGATGAACACACTCACCGCGTCGGCCGCGCTCAGGACGAACAAGGCCGTCAACGCCACCACATAGGAGGTGGTGAGGCCCAACACCAGGGTGGCCAGGCCGAACACGGCGATCACCGACAGCAAGACCCGGCCGACGTGGCGACGCACCGGACGGACCGAGAGGACGGCCGCCGTCACCAGCGCCCCGATGCCGATGGTGGAGTACATGAACCCGACGGCGGCCTCGTCGACCCCCAGTCGCTTCTCGCCGATGGCCGGCAGCAGGGCAACCGCCCCGCCGAACAGCACGGCGAACAGATCGAGGCTGATGGCGCCGAACACGACCGGCGAGCGGCGCATGAACCGAAGGCCGTCAACAGCATCCCGAATGGCCTGGGCCGGGCCCGTTGGGCTTTTCAGCCGCCGCACCCCCGACGCCGGCACCAGACGAACCAGGGCGATCGACACCACGAACCCCGCCGTCGACAGCAGGAAGGGCCAGGACCGACCGGTGGTGAAGAGCAACCCGACCAGCAAGGGACCGAGGATGCCGGCCGTCTGAAACGACACCGATCGCAGGGCCACCACCCGTTCCACCGCGCCCCGGGGAGCGAGATCGATGGGGAGGGCCCGACTGGCCGGGGCCACGAACGACCGGGCCAGGCCGAATACCACCACCAGGGCCAGAATCGGAGCGATGGAGGTGGCGTCGGTCCGGGAGTAGAGGAACAGGCTGAGACTGGCCACCGCCTCGGTCAGCAGACCGACGCTGTACACGACCCGTCGGTCGAAGCGGTCGGCCACGGCACCACTGAAGGGAGCCATGACGAACAACGGCACGAACTCGGCCAGACCGAGCAGGCCGAGGTCGAGTTCCCGCCCGGTGATGTCGAAAACCAACAACCCGAGGGCCACCAATTGCGCTCGGTTGGCCAGCGAGGTGGCGAAGAGGGCGGCAATGAGAATGCGAACGCCCGCCGGCAGGTCTCTCCACGACGACGGGACGACTTCGACCAGAGGTCAGTCACCGGGCCCGGGACGGTTGTCGTCACACTTCGGATTCTTGCCCCGGCACTTGCTTCTCTTCGTCGTGGTGGTGGCGACGGTGGTGGTGGTGGTGGTGGTGGACGTGGTGACGACGGAGGTCGTGGTGGAGGTTGTGACGGTCGTGGTCACGGTCGACGTGGTCGTGGACGCAGTGGTGGGGGGAGCAGTGGTCGTGGTGATCGTGGTGGGAGACGTCGAGCGGGTGGCGGGACGGATGGAGGGGCTCGATCGCCGCAGGGTGGCCAGGGTTTTGGCCGCCTCGTTGCCGGTTTCGACATCGTCGGCAACGCCGAATCGGGACGACGACCGACCGGGGCCGTACTCGTCATCGACGCGCCCCGGTCCCAGCACCACGGTTTCGGCCGTTTCGGTCAGACCGGCCAGTGGATCCTCCTGGTCGGCGCCCCTCTGATCGAGTAGAAGCAGGCCGATGAGGGTTGCGGCCGCAATCATTGCCACCGCCACCAACGAGTGCCGCTGTTGATTTCCCAGTCGAAATTCCAATGGCCCACCCAACGCTGCCCGGGCGCCCGACCCAAACTACCAGCGCAACCCGCTGCCGATGCCATTTGACCTAGAATCCGTCGTATGTCGGTAGCCGTCACCCAGGAGGGCAACTCGGGGTCCAATGGGCCGACCAGTCCCGACCCGATGAAGCCACTGCCGTCGAAGCCGTGGTGGCACCGTCATTGCGAACCCGAAGATCGCCGCCGGGTGATGACCGACCTGGCCATCCGCAGGGTCGAGCACTGGGCGTTCCGGTTCACCCTCATGCTGACGTTGTCGGTGGTGGTGGCCACCATGGGACTCAGCCTGAACTCCGCCGCCGTGGTCATCGGGGCCATGCTGCTGGCTCCCCTCATGCAACCGGTCCTGGCCACCGGGGCCTCGCTGTCGATGGCCCTGCCCGGCAAGAGCATCCGGTCGATCACCCGAGTGATCCTGGCCAGCGTGTGGTGCGTGGCCGTGGCCTGGCTCATCTCCAAAATCCTGCCCCGTCAGCCCTTCACCGATGAGGTCCTGTCCCGGACCCGGCCCGACATCCGCGACCTGATCGTGGCCTTGGCCGCCGGAACCGCCGGCGCCTACGCCACGGTGCGGAACGATGTCTCCGCCTCGCTGCCCGGGGTGGCGGTGGCCGTGGCCCTGGTACCGCCACTGGGCGCGCTGGGCATCACCATCGAGGCCGGCGACACGGCCCGGGCCCAGGGGGCGGCCCTGCTCTACACCACCAACCTGGCCGCCATCGTCTTCGCCAGCATTGTGGTTTTCGTGGTCACCGGCTTCGTTCCGCCCCGACGGCTGGCCAACAAACTGTCGGGGTTGGTGCTGGCGGCCGTCACCTTGGCCGCCGCCGTGGCCGTTGTGGCCTACCCCCTCTACCAGGCATCCCAGGCCAGCATCGAGGCCACGGAGGACCTCGATTACGCCGAGGAGCGGGTCGATGTCTGGCTCGGCGACCGGAACCTCGAACGCTCGGTGCGGATAACCGGCAGCACCATCGTGGTCGACGTGCGAGGGTTCGACGCCCCGCCCGACCAGTCCACCCTGGAGGCCGACCTGGCCACCCGATTTCCTGATTCCGATGTGTTGGTGGAATGGATTCGTCTGGAACGGGCCACCACCACGACCACTGCGCCGCCCACACCCGACGAGCGGCTTCTTTCCGAGGTTCGGACCGAGGTGGTGGCCTGGCTCGACGAGTCGGGCATCGACTATCGACTCGACACGGTGTCGATCGCCGACTCGACGGTGCGTATCGACGCCGCCGGGTCGGGTGATCCACCATCCCTCACCGAGCTCGGCGACCGCCTGGCCGCCATCAACCCGTCGTTCACCCCCCGGATGAACTGGACCCAGCGGGAGACCATCCGCCCCGGTGACGGGGTGGTCACCCCCCTCGAACTCACCACCCAATCGATGCGGAACGAAGTGGAGTTGTGGGGGGCGACCCGGGGCTGGATCGTACGTGATCTCGTGTACGACGGCGAGCGGTTGATGGTGGAGATCGCCGGCCCCCGGGAGCCGACCACGGCCGACGTGAGACGGCTGGAAGGTGCGCTGGACGAGTTGGACGCTCCCTATGAGCTCGACCTGTACTTCGTCCAACGCTCCTTCGTCACCACGACGACGGCTCCCGAGCCCACGACGACGGCTCCCGAGCCCACGACGACGGCTCCGGAGCCCACGACGACCACCGAATAGGGTCGTCAATCCGCATGACCGTGGGCGGAAGCGACCTCACAAATCCGGGTGGCCTGGAACCGTAGGACCTCGAGGATGGTTCCCATTTTGAACCTTCCGCCGACACCCGCCGTTGTCCGTCGGCGGTATCGTCGGCATCGTGACGATCGAAGCACTGGCCGACGTCGATTTCTCGGCGTGGCAGGAACCCGATCCCGATCTCGAGCCCCGAGCCTTCCTGGAGGCCTGGCTTCGCTATCAGCGACACGAGTTCCAGCGCAAGCTCCGTGATCTGGACCCCGGACAGCTGGCCCACTGGTCGATCCCACCGGTCGAGCTGTCGGTCCTCGGTCTGGTCCGTCACATGACCCAGATGGAGCACGTCTGGCTGACCTGTGGATTGGGAGGCGGCGAAATGGTGCTCCGCTACGGCGAGGACGATTATGCCGGCGGTTCGGCGGCCACCGTCGATGAGGACCTGCGCTGGTATTTCCACGAGGTGGACCGGGCCGAGGCCGTCGTGGCCGGCATGGCGTCGTTGGATGCCCGGGGGCTGGGTCACAGCCGATCGCTTCGGGCCACGCTGGTCAAGATGATCGACGAGTATGCGTTGCATGCCGGCCAGGCCCACATGCTCCGCTTCGCCGCCCTGGGCGAGATGATCCGCTGACCGATGCGGCCCGAGATCCTGTTCCCGTCGAGTCTTCCCGACAGGTTTCTCGGGGCAGCGGAGAGGGCGATGGACTTCGTCTTCGACTACCCGGACCGACCCGTTGCCGTGACCCTGTCCGGGAGCGTGGTGCTGGGTCTGGGGGATCCCAACAGCGACCTGGACATCTGGGTGGTGATCGAGGGCGAGCATCGTCAACGAGTCCAGCGCCGGTTCGACGATGTCCCGTGCGAGCTGTTCTTCAATCCGGTAGCGACGATCCGCAGCTACTTCGAGACGGAATCCAGGGAGGGAAGTCCATCGTCCATGCGCCTGACATTGGACGGCCATGTGCTCTTCGACCCCGACGGCGTGGCACGGGGATTGAGGGAGGAGGCCCGGACCGTGCTCGATGACGGGCCGCAGGTTCCGCCGGAGACGATCGTGCAGCGCACATACTCGGCCGTCGACGCACTCGACAACGCTCGGGACGTCCATGGCCGGGATCCTATGCTGTCATCGATAATGACTTCCTCGGCGCTTCGCGAGACCCTCCTCCTTGCCTACCTGCTAAATGGCGAATGGGAACCACGGCTGAAGGACCTTCGCGTCGGGCTGGACAACGTGTGTCCATCGGTGGTGGAACCGCTGGTTCGTTACGAGCAGGATCCAACCCCGGACTCGGCGGGCGATGTCCTGCAGGCCGTACTGGGGGTTTCGACCTTCTTCGAATGGGAGTCGACACCGGAGCGAGCGTGACCGCCTTCGCCCTATCCCACCGGCCGATGACCACCCCGCCTGCGTCGCATGGCCCGAGCGGCGACCACACCCAAGATCGGACTTGCGACGAGGACCGTCACTGCGATGAAGCCGACCAGGGTGCTCTGCTCGAATACCTCGGGGATGGTGGCCTCGTACCCCGGTTCGATCCCGGTGTAGATGACCACGTTGACGGCCACGACGGCGCCGACCAACCCGCCGACAATGCCTCCGAGAAGAAGGTCTACCAGCCAAGCACGCCTTGTTCGATCCACCGGCTCAGTGTTGCAGTTTCGCCGGCAGAGCGACGAGATGGCTGTCACTGTCGGGGTCGAGCCTGGCCCGGTCCAGGTCCAGGAGCCCACGTAGTCAGCCCGGCGCGATCGAGGGGATGGCCATGCGTAAAGATGGTGTCATGGCCTGAAGCAATGTTCAATACACCAATATATCACTAAATCAACAAGAATTTGGGCTTGTGTATCGAACTGGTGTTTGAT
>JAHEJM010000056.1 GCA_024638815.1 Acidimicrobiales bacterium
GGCGTGCATCAGAAGTCCGGCCTTGGACACGGCATAGTGGGCGTGTCCGGGAGCCGGTTGCATGCCCTCGATGGAGCTGATGTGCACGATCGAACCCCCCTGGCCGTCGGCCCGCATGATGGCGGCCGCCGATCGGGTCAGCCAGTGAGCGGCGTCGAGGTTGACCGACATCATCGACGCCCATTGCTCCACGGTGATGCGTTGGAACGGCTGCACCGGCTGGATGGCGGCGACGTTTACCAGACCGGTGAGGCGGCCGTCGGCGACGTCGATTCGGGACAGCACCGAGTTGGCCTGGTCGGGATCGGACAGCTCGGCGCTCACCGTCTGGGACGCCCCTAGAACCGGTTCGTCGGGTTCAGCGCGCACGATGGCGACGATCCGGTAGCCGCAGCGATGGAGATGGGCCACGATCTGGCGGCCCAGTCCCCCGGCGGCGCCGGTGACGGCCACGGTCACACCGGTCGATTCCACGCCATGTCCTCCGGTCGGCCGCCGGTCCGGCCGCCGTCCTTCGTCGTTCGGTCCCGAATGTAGACCTCGACCCTCTCGGGAGGCGCCGGGGTGTTCCCCAGCAGCAGGTCGGCCGCCTTTTCGGCGATCATCATGGTGGGTGCATAGATGTTGCCGTTGGTGATCTCCGGCATGACCGAGGCGTCGACGACGTGAAGACCCTTGACCCCGTAGACCGACATCGTGGTGGGATCGACCACGGCATCGGAGTCCATTCCCATGCGGGCGGTGCACGAGGGGTGGAGTGCGGTCTCGGCGTCTCGGGCCACCCAGTCCATGATCTCCTCGTCGGTCTCCACGCCGGGCCCCGGTGACAGCTCGCCGCCGTTGTAGGGTTCGAACGCAGGCTGGTTGAGGATGCGTCGTGCCACCCGAACCGCCTCCACCCACTCCCGGCGGTCCTGGGAGGTGGACAAGTAGTTGAACTGGATGGCCGGCTTGACCGTGGGGTCGGCGGACCGGATCCGAACCCATCCGGTGGCATCGGAGTACATGGGGCCGACGTGCGCCTGATAGCCGTGACCCGACGACGGCACGGTGCCGTCGTAGCGGATGGCGACGGGCAGGAAGTGGAACATCAGGTTGGGGTAGGCCTCGTCGTCATTGCTGCGGACGAACGCCCCGGCCTCGAATTGGTTGGTGGCGGCCGGGCCTCGACGGGCCAGCCATTGCAGACCGATCCACGGTTTGCGCCAGTGGGCCAGATGGGGCTGCATCGACACCGGTTGCCGGCAGGCGTACTGGATGTAGACCTCGAGGTGGTCCTGGAGGTTGGCGCCGACCCCGGGGAGGTTGACGATGGGGCGGATTCCCAGCGACCGGAGGTGGTCGGCATGGCCGATACCCGAGACCTGGAGCAGCTGTGGGCTGTTGAAGGCTCCTCCGCAGCTGATGACGGTCTTGGCCTTGACCCGATGACGGCGACCACGGTGGCGGAACTCGACTCCGACGGCCCGGGCTCCCTGGAACAGCACGCCGGTGGTGAACGCTCGGGTCACGACGGTGAGGTTGGCCCGGTCCATGACCGGATGGAGGTAGGCCCGGGCCGCGCTCAAACGGCGGCCCCGATGCACGTTCTTGTCGAATGCGGCGAAGCCTTCCTGGCGGTACCCGTTGACATCGGTGGTTCGGCTGTAGCCGGCCTGGGGTCCGGCCTCCAACCAGGCCTGAAACAGCGGTGAATCAGCCGGTCCCTGCTCCAGGATGAGTGGACCGATATCGCCCCGCCAGTCGTCCCCGCCGGCCAGGCAGGTTTCCATTCGTTTGAAATAGGGCAGGCAGTGGGCGTAGTTCCACTCCTCCATACCGGGCCGGGCCGCCCACTTGGCGAAGTCCAGCGGGTTACCCCGCTGGAAGATCATGCCGTTGATGCTGGACGAGCCGCCAAGCACCTTGCCGCGGGCATGGTAGACCCGACGGCCTCCCATGAACGGCTCGGGCTCGGTCTCGTACTTCCAGTCGTAAAACCGGCTGCCGATGGGATAGGTGAGGGCCGCCGGCATGTGGATGAACACGTCCCAGCGGTAGTCGGGTCGGCCCGCCTCCAGCACCAGCACCCGGCTGGAGGGGTCGGCGCTCAGGCGGTTGGCCAGCGCGCTGCCGGCCGAGCCTCCGCCGACGATGATGAAGTCGTAGGCCCGGTCCTCGTCGATCGTGGCGGTCGGCGGCCGCCACGGCAGCGCCGGTTGCCTCACAGCTCCTCCTCCCCCTTTCCCTTCATGACCTGACGATGATTCCATCGCCACCCATTGACGTTACGCTAGCCGATCTCGGAGTCCTGTGTTCAACCGTTCCGTCGGACTCGGACCGTTCCCCTCCGCCCGTACGAATTCCGTTTCCTCACCATGACCGACGATGCTGACAATCGAACCGAGGCCGATCCCGACTCAAGACTCGGTGGCGACTCCGCCGCGTCCACCCTCTCGACCGGGCCGACCGCCACCGCCCTTCTCGGACTGGCCTGCCTGGGGGTGGCGACCTTTGCCGCCGTCACATCGTGGGGTGCCCTGGCCGGATCCCACCCGGCCTATGGCGTCGTCCTCGTCGTGTTGTGGCTGATTGGTCTTGGTCTGCTGGTGACGGCCACACTCCTGTACCGACGGCCTCGGAGCCGCTCGCGTTGGTGGTCGGTGGCCGCGCTTCCTGTTGTCCTTCTGCTGGTGGTCGCCGTCTACCTTCGACCGTTCCCGGCCGGCGATCGAGCGATCGGCATCATCGACATGTCGTCCCAGCCGGGGTCTCTGGGCTTGCGGGGCGGCATTCGGGTTGAGAGCACGCCGGCCCGCCTCCTGCTCTCACCGGCCGATTCCGGTGAGACGTCGATCGGGGCCGGTCTGGTGTTCTACCCCGGAGCCAGGGTCGATCCTCGTGCCTACGTGACCCTCCTGGCTCCAGTGGTGGAAGCGGGGCATCCGGTCGTCGTGGTCAAGCCGCCTCTCGGGTTCGCCCTGCTCGACATCGATGCCGCGACCGGCGCCATCGAGGCCTTCGAGGCATGGTCGGACGCCGATGCCGAGCCCGACCGATGGGCGGTTGGTGGACACTCCCTGGGTGGTGTGGCCGCCTCCGACTACGCTTTGCAGGCCGCAAGCGCCGCCGAGGGCGAGCCCGGCCCGTACGTGGTGGGTCTGGTGCTGTGGGCCTCGTATCCGGCCAGTTCGCTGGCCGAGACCGATCTGCGGGTGCTGTCGGTCTCGGGGACCAGTGACGCCCTGACCACCCCGGCCGAGATCGAGGAGTCGAAGGACCTCCTACCGTCTGACACCGATTTCGTCGTCATCGAGGGAGCGAATCACGCCCAGTTCGGCGACTACGGCGACCAGGGCGGTGACGGTGAGGCCACGATCTCCGACGAGGAGGCCCGGACCCGGATCGTGGAGGCGACAATTCTGTTTCTCGACCAACTCGACGAACCGGATTAATGCCGGCCGGGATGGCGGCTCGACCGGAACCGATGCTTGAGCGAACATCGGTACAGCCGTAGCCTGGTGCCGGTGAAACTGGAATCCATCACTACCCACGTCACCTCTCCACCGACCGGTATCGGCGGCGGCTACTGGCTGCTGGTCGAGGTCACCACCGACGATGGGATCACCGGCGTCGGCGAATGCTACGGCATTCCCTTCGGGGCCGACGTGGCCCGGGTCATGGTCGTCGATCTGTTCGACCGGTTCCTGGCCGGAGACGATCCCCACCACGTCGAGGCCATGTTTCGCCGCGCCTACTCGGCCGGCTTCACCCAGCGGCCCGATGTGTCGATGATGGGGGCGTTCAGCGGGGTGGAGATGGCGTGCTGGGACATCGTGGGCAAGGCAATCGGCCAACCCGTCCACCAACTGTTGGGCGGTGTGTTCCATCCCCGGCTGCGGACCTACACCTACCTCTACCCCCCCAGCGTCCATGACAGCAGCTTGGATCCGGCCGATGATCCCGACGTCTACCACGACGGCGACGCCGCCGCCGCACAGGCCGAGTACTACTTGGAATTGGGGTTCACGGCCGTCAAGCAGGACCCCGCCGGTCCCTACGCCGTCCAGGGCGGCCGCGAGCTCTCGATGACCGAGCTGGCCCGATCGGAGTACAACACGGCCCGCTTGCGTCAGGCCGTCGGCGACCGGGCCGACCTGCTGTTCGGAACCCACGGCCAGATGACGACGTCATCGGCCATCCGCCTGGCCCGTCGGCTGGAGCAGTTCGATCCCCTCTGGTTCGAGGAGCCCTGCCCGCCCGACCAGATGGGTGCGCTGGCCCGGATCACCGAGTCCACCTCCATCCCGGTGGCCACCGGGGAGAGGCTCACCACCCGTGCCGAATTCCACGCTGCCCTGGCGGCCGGAGCCGCCATCGTCCAACCCAATGTGGGCCGGGCCGGCGGCATCTGGGAGATGCGCAAGATCGCAGCCGTGGCCGAGCTGTACAACGCCCAGCTCGCCCCCCACATCTACTGCGGCCCGGTGGCCCACGCCGCCGCCGCTCACGTGGCCCACACCTGCCCCAACTTTCTCATCCTGGAGACCATCCACACCGACTTCCATCGTGACATCGTGGTCGACCCGCTGCCCTGGAACGATGGCTACCTGGAAGCCACCGATCGTCCCGGCCTCGGTCTGGAGCTCAACCACGAGGTCATCGCCGCCCACCCTTATCGAGCCGATCAACCGCTACATCTGACCATGACCCAGGCCCCGGTCCCATCCGACAACACCAACTTGACCACAGACTTCGACTGAGCACCCCCCTCCCCGGGACACTCGTCACCCGAACCTGGTCGTGGACCGGCCCGCTCAGTCGACGATGATGGCCCTTAGCCGGCGGGGTCCGTGCACACCTTCGACCCGGTTCAGCTCGATGTCGCTTGTGGCCGACGGTCCGCTGATCCAGGTCAACGGACGTCGGGGATTGAGCAGGGGCAGCGCATCGGGAACACGGGGAACCACCTGTTCGGTTCGGACCACCACGATGTGGAGATCGGGCAGCAGGGTGATGGCCCGGCGGCCCTGGCCCGGACCGCCGTCGAGCACGATGGTGCCGGTTTCGGCAACGGCCACGGCACAGGTGGTGACCACGGCGTCGATCCCGTCCAGTTCGGTGGTCGACAAGAGGGTTGCGCCGTCCTGGCCGAGGCCGTCGACGACCGGATCCAGTCCCATCGGCCGCCACCGATCGGGGTACCCGAGGGTCACAACCAGCGACCGGGCACCCTCGCGTCCGAGAATGTCTGACACGGCACCGGCCACGTCGTCATCGGCGACCCGGGTTACCTGGGCTCGATAGTCGATCAGCCGGTCGATGAACACCTCGATGAGGCTCTCGCCGTCGGCACCGTCGTGGTCTCCGGCGGTCCGATAGTCCCGGGCAATCGGTGGCTCGGTCATCGTGGCCTTTGCTGAGCGAACCCGGGCCAGGACCCTCTCTCGGGATGACGAGGGATCGGTCATGACGCTCCGTCCTCCGGGGCACGCGCCGCCCACCAGTCGCGGAAGCTCTGCTCCGGTGGTGCCGGCAGATCCCGGGTGGCCGTCCAGCCGCTGATGGGCGGTGGCATGGAGCTGAAACGTCCATTTCGAGCCAGGAAACGACCAAGGCCCATCGAGCGGATGGAGCGCGTCCACCGGCTGGGGGACGACATGACCCAGGCCAGGGCCCGCATCAACTGCCGCTCCGGGGTGCGGGCCTTCTCGGGCAGGGCGGCCACCTTGGTCCGGAGATGAACCAGCATGGACGGGATATCGATGGCGACCGGGCAGACGTCGTAGCACGCCCCACACAGTGACGAGGCAAATGGCAGCGACGTGTTGTCCTCCACCCCGGTCAGTAGGGGTGACAGCACGGCCCCAATGGGGCCGGGATAGATGGATCCGTAGGCATGTCCTCCGGTGCGCTCGTAGACCGGGCACACGTTGAGGCAGGCCGAACAGCGGATACAGCGCAGTGCCGCCCGCCCCTCGGGATCGGCCAGCGCCGCGGTGCGGCCGTTGTCCAAAAGGACCAGGTGGAACTCCTGGGGCCCGTCGCCCTCGGTCACCCCGGTCCACATTGTGGTGTACGGGTTCATCCGCTCGCCCGTGCTGGATCGGGGCAGCAGCTGGAGGAACACCTCGAGATCCCGCCAGGTTGGAATCAGCTTCTCGATACCCATCACCGTGATCAGGGTTCGGGGCAGCGTCAGACACATCCGACCGTTGCCTTCGGATTCGACGACCATCACCGTGCCGGTTTCGGCCACGGCGAAGTTGGCCCCGGAGATGGCGACATCGGTTGACAGGAACCGCTGGCGAAGGTGGACCCGGGCCGCCTCGGCCAACGCCGCCGGTTCATCGCTCAACCCCGAGGGGGCCGGTCGCCCGACCTTGCCCATCTCGCGGTTGAAGATCTCCCTGATCTCGGCCCGGTTGCGGTGAATGGCCGGAACCAGGATGTGGCTGGGCATGTCATGGCCGAGCTGGACGATCAACTCGGCCAGGTCGGTTTCCCAGGCCGAGATACCGGCATCGGCCAGGGCCTCGTTGAGCCGGATCTCCTGGGTTGCCATGGACTTGACCTTGACCACGTCGGTGGCCTCGGCCCTGCGGCACAGGTCGATGACGATGCGATTGGCCTCGTCGGCGTCGGCCGCCCAGTGCACCACTCCCCCGGCGGCGGTCACCTGCTCCTCCAACTGCTCCAGATAGGTGTCCAGTCTCGCCATGGTGGCGTCCTTGATGGCTGCCCCGGCCGCTCGGAGTTCCCGCCAGTCGGCGAGCTCGTCGACCACGATCGCTCGCTTGTCGCGGATGGTGTGGGTGGCCTTACCGATGTTGCGCCGCAGCTGGCTGTCACCCAGTGCCACCCGGGCCGCAGCCGGAAACGGTCGGCCATGGAGATGGCCGGTGTTGGTGGCTCGGGGTGGATCGACGGGAATCGGCCCGGAGCCGGCTGTGGCCGTCATGGTTGTCCCCCGTTTGCGGCGGTCACCGTCGGGTCGGTTTCGGTGGACGCCAGGATCTCGGCCAGATGGATGGTATCGACCCCGGTTCGATTACGGGAGAGGCCACCACCGATGTGCAGCAGGCACGAGGCGTCGACGGCGGTGCAGGCCTCGGCCCCGGTGGTCAGGATGTGGTGGACCTTGTCGGCCAGCATGGCACTTGACACGTCGGCGTTCTTGATGGCGAACGTTCCCCCGAATCCGCAACAGCCCGCCGCCTCCGGCAGCTCGACCAATTCCAGGCCCCGCACCTCGTGCAGCAGCTTCAACGGTAGCTCTCCCAGGCCGAGGGTACGGGTGCCGTGGCAGGCCGGATGGTAGGTGACCCGATGGGGATAGACGGCCCCGACATCGGTGACCCCGAGCACGTTGACGATGAACTCCGACAGCTCATAGGTTCGGTTTCCCAGTGCTTCGACCCGATCGACCAGCTCGGGATCCAGGTAGTCGCGGGTGATCCACGGATGTTGATGGCGAATCGAGGCCGCGCACGAGCCGCTGGGAGTGACCACGTACTCGTAGGGTTCGAAGGTCTCGAGGTGGTTCTTGACCATCGGTGCGGCCATGTCGGCATAGCCGGTGTTGGTGTGCATCTGCCCGCAGCACGTCTGGCTCAAGGGAAACTCGACCGTACACCCAAGGCGCCCCAGCACAGTGACCGTGGCCTTGGCCACCGGCGGGGCCATGGCGTCCACCAGGCAGGTTGCGAAAAGGGCCACTCGCATGGCCGCCACTCTAGTTGGAGGCGTCACGGCGACGCCACTGGGCTCAGCTCGGCGGAGTACCGGTCCGCAGCGCGGCCAGGTTGTCGGCGTAGGCCGCCGGCCCGCTACGGAAGGCGGCCGATCCGGCCACCAGCACGTTGGCCCCGGCCTCGATGAGCTGCTGGGAATTGGACGGTTCGACCCCACCGTCGACCTCGATGTCGATGGGCCGATCACGGACCAGTTCCCGCACCTGGCGGACCTTGTCGATGGTGGCGGGAATGAATTCCTGGCCGCCGAACCCGGGGTTGACCGACATGACCAGGATCAGATCCAAGCGATCCAGCACCCACTTCAGCGACTCCACCGGGGTACTGGGGTTGAGCGACACCCCGGCCCGCTTGCCCAACGAACGGATGCACTGCAGGGAGCGGTCGAGGTGGGGTCCGGCCTCGACGTGGATGGTGATGCCGTCGCAGCCGGCCTCGGCGAAACGCTCCAGGTAGGGATCGACCGGGGCGATCATGAGGTGGGCGTCCAAATAGAGGTCGGTCTGCTTGCGCAACGATGCGATGACCGGTGGGCCGAAGGTGATGTTGGGAACGTAGTGACCGTCCATCACGTCGAGATGGATCCAGTCGGCCCCCGCCGCCTTCATGGCCTGTACCTCCTCGGCCAGGCGGCTGAAGTCCGAGGCGAGGATGGACGGTGAGAGTCGCACCGGACGGGACTCGGAATCACCTGACGAATCGGCTGCCATGGTGCTCATTCTACCGGCGGTCCGTTGCCGGACGAGAGTTCCGGGATGACCTGGGCCGCGAACAGCTCCAAAGATTCCCGCAACAAACGTTCCGGCAGCGCGCCGGCGTCCATCAGAACCATGTGCCGGCCCAATCCGAGCAGGGCGTTGACCTCGGACACTCGATCCGCCACCTCGGCCGGGCTGCCACAGATGGCCGGCCCCCGGAGCAGGGAGTCGTAGTCGGTCGGCCGGCCGAATCCGCTCCGCAGCCGGAGAGCGAAGTCCCGGTAGTTCTCCAGGTAGGGACGCCAGCGGCGCCGGGCCTCCTGGGAGGTTGGTGCCACATGCACATAGGACGGGAAGCCGACCTCGATCCTGTCACCGTGGCCGGCATCGATTGCCCGCCGGCGATAACGTTTCACGATCTTGCGATAGTCCTCAGGCCACCGAAAGAGGCTGGGAAGCATGAATCGCAAACCGAGATCGGCGGCCAGGTCGGCCGACACCGTCGACAAGCCACCACCGATCCAGATCAGGTCGTGACTGGACTGCAGCGGACGGGGCTCGAGGCGAACGCCGTCCAGCGGTGTGCGGAAACGACCGCTCCAACTCACCCGTTCCGCTTCCAGCAACTCGATGACGAGCCGTAGTGACTCCTCGAACTTCGGGCGGAGCTGCTCGATGTCTTCGATACCGAAGGCTCGAGCCGTCTCGTCCGACGCTCCCCGGGCAAAGGTCACCTCGATTCGTCCCCCACTCATCACATCGAGCACCGCCAGTTGTTCGGCGAAGCGCACGGGGTCCAGGTTGGCCAACAGCGACACCGATGTGCCGAGCCGCAAGGTCGTGGTCCGGGCTGCGATGTGGCTGAGTATGAGCTCGGGAGCGGGCATGATGTACTGGTCGAAGTGGTGCTCGCCCACTCCGAATCCTCCGAAGCCCAACTCCTCGGCCCACACCGCCTGATTGGTGACGGCCAGAAGACGGTCCCGCTGGCTCGTCTTTCGACCCGAGGAGGGGTCGGGAAGGTGGTCGACCAGGCTGATCAGTTGATAGAGGGTCGATCGTCGGTCGTCCACGGCTGTCCATCCATCGGTCGGCGGTCCGACCGGCGCCCGACGAGTGTGTCGGGTTCGGTCTCTCGGGAACCGGAATTCCGCTCGGAGTCTAGAGCGCCGGATCGGGATGGGCAGCCCCGGGCCGGCCGAGACCATCGTCCACCACCGGCGTCGGGGTGATGGCGGCCGTCACCGCCGCCATCGGTTGGGGCTTCTACCCCGGTCCGGTTGCCGGCCCATCCGCCGGCCCGGTCGATGCCCGATTGCGGTGGTGTGGGGTCGCACGGTGGTGGTCGTGGTCTCGGGAACGGTGATGTCGCCGAAAGTGGTGGTCGTGGCGCCGGCGGGTCCGATCGCACCGGTGGTCGTCGTCGGGTCCTCGCCGGCGGAATCGGGCTCACCGGCGTCGGTTGATCCCGTCCCGGCGACGGTGGTGTCGGGCGGGTTCTCGGTGGTGGTGGTCGTGGTTGTCGTCGCCGTACCCGACATCGTGGTCGAGCCTGAGGTGGTCGTCGTCGACGATGTGGACGGCAGGGTGAAGGCGGACGTTGTCGTCATCGCCGGCCTGGTGGTGGTCGGTTCGCTCGACGACGTGGACGACGTCGACGATGGGGCTGAAGTGGTCGAGGTGGTCGTAGCCAGGCTCGTCGGGGTGTTGTCGGAGGTCAAGGCCAGACCCGATCCCGGTCCGGTGCCGGCGTCGGCGGTTCCCGACGTCGGACCGATGAAGTCGGCCTCGGAGGCGAGGCGATCGCTGTCGTTGGCGGCGTCCCGCGACGAGGCGGCGGTCACCACGTTGACGCCCATGGTGAGGCTGGGGGCCACTGCTCCGGGGTCGGTGAAGCTGTCGATGCAGGCCACCCGACAGCCGACCACGGTGTTGCCGGTGATCTCGACCCGGTTGGCTGCCGGGTTGCCGAATCCGTAGGCCCAGGCTGCCGTGCTGTCATCGCCGTGAATCTGGATCGGATGGATCCAGGGCCAGGAACTCGTCGTTTCCGACTCGATGCCCCAGATCAGATTGTCGCGAATGATCGTCGGGCCGTGGCCGATGGCGATGGCCTGGGCATAATGCCTTCCCGACGACACATTCCAGATCCGGTTGTTCTCGACCCGGTAGTTGGCCGGGCCCCAATCGAGGCTGTTGAGGCCGAGGGAGATGGCCCCTCCGTAATACGGGGTGAGGTCGTGAAGGTCGTTGTGACGGATGGTCACGTCGGTGACGTGATGCTTGACGTCGATGCCCTCGTTGCTGGTTCGGAAGATGTCATTGCCCTCGATGAGGATGTTCGACGTCGGATCCGGGACCGAGACTGATCCGGTGCCGATGTAGATGCCCTCACCGAACTCGGCTGCTACCCGGCCGGTGTCGTGGATCCGGTTGCAGCGAATGGTCACACTCGTTGACGGTCGGTTCGGGTCATTGTTGTAGACCTGGGCCACGACGCCGGAGTGGCCGACCTCGGCCACGTCGTTGTGTTCGAAGGTCACATGCCTCGAGCCTGCGGAGCGAAGTCCGAAGCTCCGGTTCCGGACGATGAGGCCCCGAATCTTGATGTGCTCCCGCCGATCGATGTCAACCACCGGTTTCACTTGTGGGTCGTCGACCTGTCCCCAGTCGATGATGGCCTCGGCCCCGGCCGCCGCCTGGATCACGATGGGTTGATCGGCGGTCCCGGATCTATGGCCGTAGCCCTCTCGGTAGTGGATCTCCCGATACCGACCCGAAGCCAGATTGATGGTGTCGCCGGGCTGGGCGGCGGCCATTGCCGCCGACAACTCGGCCTGGTTGGACACCGGGCGAACCACACCGGACCCGATCGGTGCCAGGGGCGTGTACGTACCACAGCCACCAAAGCCCGACGAGGCGGCGTTGCTGGTGACGGACGAGACCCCGACCGCGAGCACGGCAAACCCGGCGAGCGCGAACGCCGCCAGTGAACCAAGGAAGCCGAGTCGACGACGGTCGGACATCTCGGCGTGGCGCTGCCGGTGAGCGTCCCGCAGTCGGTGGGCGTGAGGCTGCCGGTGGACGTCCCGGAGCCCCGGGACTGATTCCTGGCGCCGTCGGCGCCCGCCCATCATCGGCATGTGCTTCGTGGTCTCCGGTGCATCGTCGTGGGAATCGGTGTCGTGTCCACCGCCCTCGTGGCCTTCGGTCATCACCCGACCGATTGGCAGCACCGTCGACCCCGAAACCGACGCACTGAGCGGGTCGACTCAGCTCGGGCCCGAATTGAGCACGGCACCCCACCGGACGCGGACCATCCTGCTCATGGCTGTAGGCCGGACGCGTCAGCCCCGGATGGTTCCGACAACCCAGGCACAAACGGCTCGCCCGACCCAGGCCCGTAGACCGACCGTCGGAGGGCGATCATCGGCCGAGCGGCCGGGGACGGCTAGAACCGGGTAGACCCGAATTCGGTCTGCCAGGCGGCCAGGAAACGGGTGAATCGCTGTGAGGCGTAGGGAAGGAACCGGATCTTCTGCAACGGCTCGACGGCGAGCGGGACGGCGGCCATGGCGTACATGTAGTCGGAGACCATGATGGCCCTGCGGGTCTGGCCCAGCAGCTGATCCTGCTCGGATCGTCGCCGGGCCGGGTCGTCATTGTCGGCGCAGTCCAGGTAGAAGCCGATGAACCGAGCCAGATCGGCGTCGGTGTGACGGATCGGGCCGATCCTGAAGTGGGGCTCATCGGCGAAGCCATGGAGCATGGCGGTCTCGGCGAAGAAGTTGGCGAAGTCAAACACCCGCTGATTGCGGCACGAGAACTCGAAATCGAGCAGCTTCACCCGTCCATCGTCGAGCACCATGGTGTTGCCGTGATAGGTGTCGTTGTGGCAGAACACCGGCTCCTCGACCTCGTTGTCGGGCAGACACCGCAGCACCATGTCGAGCGTTGCCGGCTCCAGCATCTGGAGCAGGGGTTGGCACAGGTGCTGCTCATGGTGGGGAAAGGTGTTGCGTTCCTCGATCAGGACGCGCTCCGCCAGCGGCGCCCACCTCTGGAAAAGCAGGGGGAAGAAGGTGGTCTCCGGCAGTTCTGTGGTGTCGAGCCGATGAAACCGATGGAGCTCGGCCGCCACTCCCTGCTGGATGTTCGGGTCGTAGACATCGTCGGCGGTCAAGGTTCGCCCCGGATAGTACTCCTCGATGCGACACGTGTCGTCATAGTGCAGGCAGCGGGCGGCGATTCCGTTGTCGCCCAGCATCAGGAACACCCTGCGCTCCTCCGCGCTGTCGAGGATGGCGTTCTCCTTGCCGTCGAGGTGGCGGTACAGCACCGCCGGCGGGTCGACGGTGACACCATCGCAGGCCTGGATGCCCATGGTGAACGACGAGAACCCCTTGGGGTCGGCGAAGTCGAACTCGTCCACCGTGCGTCCCTGCCAGTCGGGCAGGACGGCCTGGCATCGAGCCAGGACCTCGGATCGTACGTCCTGTCCGGGGTGGAGGGTCATGGGCGTTGCCTCGCCACCTCAGCCGTTCACACTGAAGCTGGAGTTGGGGTTGATCTCCCGGTTTCGGCTGAAGGCCCCCAAGTTGATGTCCAGCCCCGTATAGCGACCGGTGACCGTGAGCGGGTCGCCGTCGTGATCACGACCCCCCTCCACCTCCTCGATCAGCCGGGCCATGCAGTGACCGGCCACCCCGGCGTTCTTGTACTGGTTGCCGCTGGTGCCGATAGCCACATAGAAGCCCTCGAGATCGGTCTTGTCGTAGATCGGGATCCAATCGTCGGCCACGTCGTATAGGTCGACCACACCGCGCTTCGCGTTGGGTACACCCAGGTCGGGCATGCGCCGGGCCAATCGAAGGACCTGGGCCTCCCACTGCTCGTCGGTGATGCGACGATCGAACTCGTCGGGATTCTCAACCCATTGCCTGGGGTCGCAGGCCGGATCCTCGGAGCCGATGAGGATGTTGTCGCCGGCCTCGGGCCGGAAGTAGATTCCGGTGTCGCCGTCCTGAACGTGGCATCCCCTTGACCCGTAGTTCACGCCCGGGGGCGAGGCCACATGGTGGACCTCGTGGCGAAGGGCCCGGGTGGTGATGTTCATCGTGCCTTCGACTCCGGCCATGCGGTTGACGACGAAGCTGTGAGGCCCGGCGACATTGACCACGACCGGAGCCGTCAACTGCTCGCCGGTTGACACGGTGACTCCGCGAACCCGATCCTCTGTGCGCTCGATGGCCGTGACCACGGTGTTGAATCGGAATTCGCCTCCGACCTTCTCGGCCGCTCGCTGCAGGTTGTGGGTGGACAGCTGGGGATCGCTGACGTAGCCGGCGTCGGGAGTCCAGACGGCACCCAGTAGCCGTTCCGCCGGGTCGTTCCAGAAGTCGGGGTCGTCGGGTCGTTTCGGTGGTCCGAACACGGCGGCATCGAACGCCGGGAACCGCTGGACCAACTCGTCGACCGACCAGTCCTCGAACGGGATGTGCAGCTCGGTCAGAAGTGGCACCACCTTCTCATGGTGGGAGCCGTCGCCCGGCTTTTTGAGCAGCGCCGTCCCGCACTGCACGAACTCGATGAGCCCCCGCTCATCCACGTCGCCACCCAGGTAGTTCCGCCAATCGGCCCAGTAGTGCTGGCCCTCCCAGGCCATGGCCACGCCGTCGTAGGTGGAGTAGCTGAACCGGATGATGGCGCAGCTGTTGGAGGTCGACCCGTAACCAGCCGCCGGGTTCTTGTCGATGTTGACCGTCCTCCGTCCGGTCTTGGCCAGCTCGTAGCCGATGGCGGCGCCGATTACTCCGGCCCCGATGATGATGGCGTCGTATCGGCTCTCGCTCACCCGGATTCCATTCTCGTCATCGTCGTCGACGCTCCATCGACCCGACCCTGACAACCATGCTAGAGCCGGCAACCATGCTAGAGCCGGGGGCAAGGCGATCCACGAGACCCTTGATGCGGTGGGCGGCGGCCACAGAACCTTCGACCGGGCCACCGCCGGGGTCCGGGATCTCCTCGTCGGGGCCCGGACGTCGGGCCGCCGGGTCCTCCAAGGCCAGCCGGTCGATCAGCGCTTGGAGACCGACGACCTGCTGGTACTCGCTCAACTCGGTCAGATGGAGCAGCGTCGTCGCCCGATCGGCCATGTCGGGATGTCGGCGCCGTACCCAGGCGAGGTGCTCAGGATCGAGCCTGACAACCAGGCGGGTCGCCGCGAGCTGGTCGGCCGTGGCCTGGGTCGAGCGGTGGAACGGCGGCTCGAGCCCGATGGCGGCGAAGGCGGCCGTGGTTCTCACACCGAGCGGGAGCCCCTCGACCTCCAAGGTTCCCGCGGTCATGACCCGAAGCTCGGGTCGATGCGACCTGAAAAAGCTCCCCGGCCAGGACCGATCGAGTGGCATTCCCGGTGCACAGGAACAACAGATCGATCGAACCGGGACTGCTCACCTCACCACGGCGCTCAGCCGGTGGTCGACGAACCGGGTGTCGTGGTCGAGGTCGTCGTTGAGGCGGTGGTCGGCGCTGCAGTGCTCGACGGCGCGCTCGACGGTGTCGTCTGCGGTGCGGTGGTTGCCGTGACCGGTACCGATGTGGTGGACGACGTCGTGGCTGACGAGTCCGACTCCGGAGCGGTTGTCGACGTCGTGGTGGTGACGGCGGTCGTCGTGGTTGCCGGCCGGAACGTGGCGTAGTTGGGATTGATGGACTCGGAGGCCCAGCAGTGACGGCTGGCGGCCCACGGCCGGGTACCGGACTGCCGCAGGGTGAGCACGGCGGCTTCGTCTTGTTGGGCCGGTGTGGCCTGGTCGGCGCTGGCCACACCGTAGCGGGCGGCGTGCCCGTACCAGTTCCAGCTCTTGGTCAGGAACTGGTAGGCACCGCGGGCGCTCGACACCCGATGGGCCGCCTGGTAGTGGTTGGTCGACTCGCAGAACCGGATGCGCAGGAGCACGTCGGGCACGGCCACGCCGTGACCGGCATCGACCCACTCGGCCTCCGGCTCGATGGTGGGCTCCACCCGCCCCGTGGTGGTGGTGGTCGTCGTCGCCGGCTCGGCCCGGAGGCGATTGATCACACCGGTCAAGGACTCGTCGGCATGGCCACGTCCGGTTCCGACCAGAGCGGCCAGCCCGGCCCCGTCGTTGGCCGGCACGGAACGACGATCAACGGCCGAGATCGAGCGTGGCAATTCCAGGTGTTGCCCGGCTCCGGCCACACCCGACGCCGACCCCTTCTCGACTGCGGTCTCGTTGTCGACAGTGGAGTCCGACTCGGCCGTTTCCAGATCGAATGACGAAGGCTCAAGTTCGGGGGCGGGCCCCACACCGGGAATCAGCACGGCGCCTACCGAGATGGCAACGGCGACCAGGCCCATGCAGGCCATCCGCGCCGGGGCAGGAACTGCCGCTATTCGCTCTCTGCGTCTCACACTCCAGCCCACGTTGTCGGCTTCTTCCTTGCCGGACCGGCCGATGCACCCCGAGGATCGGCATCGGCTCGCCCGACCCCTACGACGGCTCAACTCTATTGCAGATTGGTGACGATGAGAACACGACCGACAAATTCGATGACCTGCACCCTCGGGTCATCGGCAGTGCGCGGCGTTGGCTTGACCTCTGATACGGTCGCCACCCAATGTCGTCATTCACCTATCCGTCACCGTCTACGGCACCCGGGCATGGAGGGCCGCTCCAGGGCATCAACGTTGTCGCCGTGGAGCAGGCGGTGGCCGCCCCCCTTTGCACGGCCCGGCTGGCCGACGCCGGAGCCAGAGTCATCAAGGTCGAGCGCTCGGGTGGCGATTTCGCCCGAGCCTATGACTCGGCGGTTGGCGCCGACAGCTCGTACTTCGCCTGGATCAATCACGGCAAGGAATCGATCGTGCTCGACATCAAGGACGAGGAGGACCGGGCCCTGCTGCTTCGCATGATCGAAGCGGCCGATGTCTTTGTGCAGAACCTGGCACCGCGGGCATTGGATCGACTGAGTCTGGGCTCCGGCGCCCTTCGGGAACGTTGGCCGCGACTCATCACCTGCGACATCTCGGGTTATGGCGACGGCCCGGGTCTGGCCGACAAGAAGGCCTACGACCTTCTCATCCAGGCCGAGAGCGGCATCATCGCCATTTCCGGCGGCCCCAACGAGTTGGGCCGGATCGGCATCTCGCTGTGCGACATCGGGGCCGGTGTCACCGCCTACGCCGCCATCCTCGAAGCCCTCATCCAACGCTCGGTCACGGGGGTGGGTGCCGCTTTGTCGGTCTCACTGTTCGACGTGGCCGCCGAATGGATGACCGTACCCCTCGTCCAACATCGGTATGGAGACGGCGGTCCGAGCAGGGTCGGCCTGCGCCACCCCACCATCGCTCCCTACGGCGCCTACGCCACGGCCGACGGCGCACTGACCCTCATCTCCATCCAGAACGAGCGGGAGTGGCACCGGCTCTGCGCCGAGGTGCTACGGCGCCCGGACCTGGCCACGGACGAACGGTATTCGTCCAACAATCGGCGAGTGGCGAACCGTGACGCTCTGGAGGCCGAACTCGGAGCAGTCGTCGCCACCATGAGTCGGGGCGAGTTCGTCGACAGATTGGCAGCGGCGTCGATCGCCTTTGGGTCGGTCAACGACCTCGAGGACGTGGCCCGGCATCCCGCCCTTCGCCATCGCACTATTGTCTCCAGCGACGGCCGACGTTTTGACCTCCCGGCCCATCCGGGGCACCGGCAGCAGGAAGAAGTCCCGATTGCCGTCCCGAGGCTGGATCAGCACGGGGAAGCCCTGCGAGCCGAGTTCTCCCCGTGATCATCAGCCCAAGGCGGCCTTGACGACCTCTCCGGCTTCGGCCTGCACCTGGGCGAGGTGGTCGGGTCCCCTGAACGACTCGGCATAGAGCTTGTACACGTCCTCGGTCCCCGACGGTCGGGCCGCGAACCAGGCATTGGCCGTCGTGACTTTCAGGCCTCCGATCGGCGCCCCATTACCGGGTGCGTTGGTCAACTTGGCCGTGATCTTCTCGCCGGCCAATTCGGTGGCGGTCACGTCGTCGGAGGAAAGGGCGGCCAGCGCCGCCTTCTGGTCCCGGTCGGCAGGTGAATCGATGCGGGCATAGGCCGGGTCGCCGTGGCGCTCGACCAGGTCGGCATAGTGCTCGGAGGGGGAACGACCGGTGGTGGCAGTGATCTCCGAAGCCAGCAGAGAGAGGATGATGCCGTCCTTGTCGGTGGTCCAGACCGTGCCGTCATGGCGAAGGAAGGCGGCGCCGGCCGACTCCTCGCCCCCGAAGCCGATGGAGCCATCGAACAGGCCATCGACGAACCACTTGAATCCGACCGGCACCTCGGTCAGGGGCCGACCCAGCTCCATGGCCACCCGGTCGATCATCGACGACGACACCAGCGTCTTGCCGATACATGCCGATGACGGCCAGCCGGGCCGAGCCCCGCCGAAGAGATACCGGATGGCGACGGCCAGAAAGTGGTTCGGGTTCATGAGCCCGCCGTCGGGAGTGACGATGCCGTGGCGGTCGGCGTCGGCGTCGTTGCCGGTAGCGATGTCGAAGCGGTCCCGCTGGCCGATGAGGGACGCCATGGCCGATGGTGACGAGCAGTCCATGCGGATCTTGCCGTCCCAGTCCAGGGTCATGAACCGCCAGGTGGCGTCTACCAAGGGGTTGACGACGGTCAACGCCAGGTCGTATCGCTCGCCGATTGCGCCCCAGTAGTCGACCGAGGCCCCGCCCAGGGGATCGGCGCCGATACGGACTCCGGCGTCCCGGATGGCCTCCAGGTTGAGCACTGAGGGGAGGTCATCGACGTAGACACCGAGGAAGTCGTATGTTCGGCAAGAGGCCCGGGCCCGGGCCAAAGGCACGCGGCCTACGCCCTTGAGCCCGTCGGCGATGAGCTGGTTGGCCCGCCGGGCGATGACGGATGTGGCGTCGGTGTCGGCCGGACCGCCGTTGGGCGGGTTGTATTTGAACCCACCGTCGCTGGGCGGGTTATGGGATGGGGTGACCACGATCCCGTCGGCCGCGGCTGTTCGGTCGGTCAGCCCCCGGTTGGCCCGAAGGATGGCGTGGGATATCGCCGGTGTCGGGGTGTAGCGGTCGGCGGCGTCGACCATCACCGTGACGTCGTTGCCGACAAGCACTTCGATGGCGGTGGCCCAGGCCGGCTCCGAGAGACCGTGGGTATCCCTCCCAATGAACAGCGGACCGGCTATCCCCCGATCTCGACGGTAGTCGCAGATGGCCTGGGTTGTGGCCAGGATGTGAGCCTCGTTGAACGAGGCGTTGAGGCTTGTTCCGCGGTGTCCGGAGGTACCGAAAGCCACCCGCTGATCGATCTCATCGGGATCGGGAACACTGGTGTAATACGCAGTGACCAGGTGGGCCACGTCGATCAGATCGGTCGGTTCGGCCGGTTGGCCCGCTCGTGCAGTGGTGCTCATGGTTCCATCATGGTTGCCTACCAATCCGGTTCCACCATTGCCGGCCCGACCGACCTGGTCACGGCTACTGCGGCTCGCTCGGTCGCCACCCTCCGTCGCCCCGCCTCCCTTTCCCCCTGGGCGGGTTCTTGTGTTCGCCGACGGGGCGCCTCACGGCAACTCTTCGAGTTGCTTCGAGTTCGGCCTCCGGCCAAACGTCGCCGATACGTGACTTGATCGTGAACATCCAAGCCGCCAAGTGAAACTAGCGGCGGTCCCGGGCCAGGTCGGCGGCGATCTGAATGATCTGGTCCTCCTGACCACCGACCAGCTTGCGGTTGCCGCATTCGAGCAGGATGTCGGCTCCGGACACGCCGTAGCGTTCGGCCGCTCGGTAGGCGTGCTTGAGGAAGCTGGAGTAGACACCGGCATAGCCCATGATGAGCGACATACGGTCCAGCACACATTCCTCGTCCATGATGGGGCGGACCACGTCCTCGGCGGCGTCGATCATCTTCAACACATCGAGCCCGGTGCCGATGCCCAGGCGCTCGAACACCGCGGCCAGGGCCTCACAGCTGGTGTTCCCCGAACCGGCTCCGAACCGCCGGGTCGAGCCGTCGACCTGAACGGCGCCGGCTCGCACCGCGAAAATGGTGTTGGCCAGCGAGAGCGAGAGGTTCTCGTGGCCGTGGAAGCCGACCTGGGCGTCGTCACCCAGTTCGGCCACCACTGCCGCCACCCGATCCGAGGCATCGTCCAGAATCATGGCCCCGGCCGAGTCGACCACGTAGACGCACTGGCAGCCGGCGTCGGCCATGATCCGGGCCTGTCGGGCCAGGCTGTCGGCGTCGATGGTGTGGGCCATCATAAGAAAGCCCACCGTCTCCAGGCCGATGTCGCGAGCCAGGGCGAAGTGTTGTTCGGAGATGTCGGCCTCGGTGCAGTGGGTGGCGATTCGCACGATCGACACACCGATGTCATTGATGGCCTTGATGTCGTCCTTGGTTCCGAGCCCGGGAAGCATCAGGGCCGCGATCTTGGCCCGGCCGGCCTGGTCGACTGCGGCCTTCATCAGCACCCGTTCGTCGACCAGGGATCGGCCGTAGTTGTAGGACGAGCCGCCGAGGCCGTCACCATGGGTCACCTCGATCACCGGCATGCCGGCGTCGTCCAACGCCTTCACGATGGACCGGACGTCGTCCTCGGTGAACCGGTGGCGCTTGGCGTGGGACCCGTCCCGAAGGCTGGTGTCGGTGACCCGGATGTCGAGTTCGTCTGAAAAGGGCATCGATCGGACTCCTTGTTCCAGGATCTACTGGTGAAGGGCTACAGGTGGTGAGCCAGTTCCTCGCCCACCTTGATGGCCGAGGCGGTCATGATGTCGAGATTGCCCGCGTAGGGAGGCAGGTAGTCGCCGGCCCCTTTTACCTCGATGAACACCGCCACCCGGGCCGTGGTCTCCCCCGGCTGGGGGTCGTCGAACTGGGGGTCGGCGGTCAGTCGGTAGCCGGGCACGTAGGTCTGAACCTCGGCCACCACCTCGTGGATGGACTCGGCGATCTTGTCGGTGTCGGTGTCGGCCGGGATGGCGCAGAAGATTGTGTCCCGCATGATCAGCGGCGGCTCGGCCGGATTGAGGATGATGATGGCCTTGCCCCGCTCCGCTCCCCCGATCAGCTCCACCGCAGCCGCCGTTGTCCTGGTGAACTCGTCGATGTTCTGGCGGGTTCCGGGACCGGCCGATTTCGACGCGACGGTGGCCACGATCTCGGCATAGGGCACCGGCACCACCCGGGATACGGCGTGAACCATGGGAATGGTGGCCTGGCCACCGCAGGTCACCATGTTGAGGTTGATCTCTCCCAGATGCTCGGTCAGGTTGGCCGCCGGCACCACGAATGGTCCGCGGGCCGCCGGGGTCAGATCGACGGCCCGGATTCCGGCTTCCCGATAGCGGGGGGCGTTGTGGACATGGACGTAGGCCGAGGTCGCCTCAAATACGATGTCAGGTAGCTCGGCCCGGGCCAGCAACCAGTCGACACCCTCGGGTGAGGCCTCCAGACCCTGCTCGGCTGCCAACCGCAGACCCTCGGATTCGGGGTCGATACCGATCATCCACCGAGGTTCGATGTGGGGTGATCGGAGCAGCTTGTACATGAGATCGGTGCCGATGTTGCCGGATCCGACGATCGCTGCAGTGACCATGGTTTGCGTTCCTTCGCTCCTGGATCATTCAACATTGCTGCAAGTTCGGGAACGTTCGGCCGGAGGCCGGACTGCAAGCCGCCGTCCCGCCGAACACTAGGTGTTCTCCTCGCTCAACGCTCGTTCCCGGGCCAGGCGAGCCTGCTTGTCGGCCAACAGCTCGCCCCCGGCCATGAAGTCGGTGTTGGCCATCTCGGTGATCCAGACCCTGATCGAGTCCCGAGGCGCACCGACGGAGTCGACCACGGCGTCGGTGATCGCCTCCAGGAGCGCCCGTTTCTGGTCCGGTGAGCGGCCCTCGGCCATGTGTATCTGCACCAGCGGCATGGCTCAGCCCACGCCCCGTACCGTGACCGAACCCAGATGGGAGTACCGAGCGGTGGCAACGGTCCCCGGCGACAACGGTCGGGCATCGGTGGCGGCGCCGGCCATGATCAGCCAACCCGCCTCCAGCTTCTGACCGTGGCGGCCCAGATGGTTGGCCAGCATGGCCACGCAGGCGGCCGGATCGCCCAACAGGGCGGCTCCGGTGGCGGTGCCGGTCACCTCACCGTCGATCTCGAAGACACATCCCAGAGTGGTCAGGTCGGCGTCGCGGGGCCCCATGCCGTTGCTCCCCACCGCAACCCGGGCCGCCGAGGTGTTGTCGGCGATGACGTCGGGCAGCGTGAACGAGAACGCCTCATAGCGGGAGTCGATCACCTCGATACCGCCCACCACCCGATCGGTGGCATCGAGCACGTCATCGGCCGTCACCCCGGGCCCGGCCAGGTCCTGGGCAAGAATGAACACCAGCTCCGGTTCGCACCGGGGGTGGATCAGCTCGTCCAGCGGCACGTTCTCGCCTTGGAGCACGCTGGAGGCCGGTACCCAGCCATAGACCGGCTCGTCCACCCCCATCTGCTCCTGCTTGGCCGCCGAGGTCAACCCGAGCTTGGCCCCGGCCAGTGAGTCGCCCCGGGCCAGCATGCGCTCCAGCAGAGCAGCCTGGATGGCGTAGGCGTCAGCGATCGGGAGTTCGTCAACCTGTTTGGTGATGGCCTGTACCGCATCGCCGGCGTCGGCGGCGGCCAGGAGGTAGTCGGCCCAATGTGCGTGGTCGATGGTCATCCGATCAGGTCCCGGCCATGGCCTGGCGGGCCGCCCCGGCATCGCGATGGATCTTCTTCATGTACTCGGCCTGGGGGCTGAATCGCATGGAGCCGTTGTCGATCCAGTCGATGGCGAATTCCGAGCCACGCCCGAACTTGGACCGTTCGAGCGGGAGTTTGATGACGTCGTGAGGCTCCCGGACCACCGCCACCGGATCGCGACCGTCCTTGACCGCATCGATGGAGTCCCGGAACATCCGACGGCAGGCGACGACACCGACATCGCTTTTGGTCAGCTTCTCGCTGGTGCGATCGGCGATCTCGCCCTGGGTGACCCAGGCCATGATGTCCTGACCTTCGATGTAGTCGACGATGAACTCGCCGTTCTCGTCGATCCACTGGTACTCGTAGTCGATGCATGGCGAGTCGTCGGGGATGTCGGCCCCCTCGGGTGCGTGCACCGTGTAGAACAGGGCCCAGGTGTTGGTGTCGTCGATGGGGACCCGGATCTGCATCTGGTACACGCCGTTGCCCCCGACCCACATCTTGTACGGGAACACCAGGGGGTGGCCGATCTTCCAGTCGTCGTCCTCCTCGCTCTGGCCCACCAGCAGGCGACGCTTTATGATGCCGTGCTCGAAGGCGTCGAACGCCACCTTCTCGTGCTTGTTGCCACCGAACGAGCCCGGCATGGGTGTGCCCTGCTGATCGGCCACGAACTCGAAGTAGTTCCCGTGCAGGGCCTCGACGTGGTACGGGTCGACCGAGTTCTCCATGATCTGCAGCCAATTGCAGGGCAGCATCGAGTGGCCGATGTCGCGCACGCCGTCCATCACATAGGCCTCGTACCGGGGCAGCTGGGGGGCGGGGTCAACACCGATGTAGACCCAGACCATGCCGCCCAGAGCCTGAGCCTGGCCGGAACGAATGGCACAGCTCTCTCGGAACTTGGGCGACGAGTCGGGCTCGGCCAGGATGTCCACACAGTTGCCGCCGGTGTCGAACTTCCAGCCGTGATAGCCGCAACGCAACCCGTCGGGTTCAACGATGCCGTACACCATCGACGCCCCTCGGTGGGGACACCGCTCATGGACAATGCCGTAACCGTCGGCCGTCTTGAACAGCGCCCAGTTCTCGGCCAACAACCGAACCTTCTTCACCGGGAACTCCTCGAGCTCCCGGACGAAGGCCACCGGATACCAGTAGTGCCGAAGCACCGCCCCCATGGGCGTACCAGGTCCGACCCGGGTCAGTTCATCGTTTTGTTCCTGCGTCAGCATCGTTCCGCCACCTCGCCTCCAGGGTCGGACACTCCAACCCGGGTCAGTTCATCGTTCTGCTCTTGGGTCATCATCGGTCTGCTCCCGGTTTCGGCGATCGGCTCCCGGCCGATCGGGTGTTCTTGGCGTTCGGCTCGGTGCCGACTACTACGTCAGTCCTCGTCGATGATGGTCACGGTCCCGGCCGACCCGTCGACTCGAATCATCTGGCCGTTGCTGATCTGCTGGGTGCCGAAACCGGTTCCGGTCACGGCAGGAATGCCGTACTCCCGGCACACGATGGCGGCATGACTCATCATCCCGCCGATGTCGGTCACGCAGGCCCGGATCTTGGGGAAGACGGGAGCCCAGCTAGGAGCCGTAATTGGTGACACGAGGATCTCGCCGTCCCGGACGTCCCCGATGTCATCGGGCTTGAACACGAGTCGAGCCGGCCCTTCGGCCACACCAGGCGAGGCCGACATGCCCGACAGCGCGCCCGAGTCCTCGTCGGCTCCGAGCCAACCCGCCACCGAGTCCGAGGTGATGCCCCACAGCATGATGGTGAACGGCTCGGTCACCACCGAGGGCGGTTCACCCAGCGCCTTGGGCGGATTCCAGTCCCGCAGTTTGTCCACGATCTCCCGCCGACGGGCGATCCTGGGCGGCCAGTACATGGAACCCCGGTTGGGGGCGTTCACCGCCCAGTTGGAGTAGATGTCCCACAGCACCTCGTCGATCTCGTCCCGACGGAAGTAGAAGACATCGTCGACCTCGCCGGTGATGTCCTCCTTGACCAGGAGGTCGCCCAGCTCCCGGAGCTTGCGCCAGATGACCGACATGGTCCAGTGCTCGATATAGAAGTTGTGGTTTTCCACGTAAGGGAAGACCACTCGGGCCAACCCCAGCTTCTCCTGGAAGGCCTGGCGGTCCTCGTCGGTGTTGAGCAGATCGCCGTATTCCTCGACGATGCGATCCCGCTCGGCCGTAATGGCCTCGATGGGTCGGCTGATGTCCTCGCCGGCCTCGATCTTGGTGATGTAGTCCCTGATGAAGGCGTACGGGATCTCCGGATAGTCCTTCCACGTCTTGTCGTAGTGGTAGAAACCGGTACCGGAGCTGAAGTTGAACCAGGGGTCGCTGACCTCGTTCCAGTAGGCCTCGAGATCGGTGCCGGCCAGGGCGGCCTGGATGCCGGCAACGTCCTCGGGATTGTCGAACACCCGGGCCTGACCGGCGTCCACCGCCTTCTGGGCGATGATCTTCAGCTCCTCGTTGGGCCGGAACAGGTCCACCTCGACGCCGGCCACCATCTTGGCGATACCGAGATCGGGAATGGAGGGGAAAACCTGCTTGCAGAAGCCGAAGAAGTCGAGATAGGCGGCGTACCCCAGATTCAGGAACTCGAAGTGGTACTGCCACACCTGGAGGCAGAGATCCTTGAACCGGTGGTAGTCGACCTGCAGCCGATGACCGGACCCGGTGCCGAGCCCGTCGGTGATGATCGACAGGTCCTCAATCTCGGGCAGCGGGGAGAAGTCGACGGCCTCGATCTCGTCGATGGTGGACCGGACCTTGCCAAGCCACTTGTCATAGAGTTCGTCCCAGTTTGCGAAGTAATGGCCGGCCCGCTCCACGAACTCCGGAACCCGGCTCTCGATTCGGGCCCCGTCCTCGATGGTGACCGGGGAGAAGAAGGGGTACCCGTAGACCACCCGGAAGTCGATGCCGTCGGCCGGGGGGATCCGGTAGTGACGGGAGTTGAACTGGCTGAGGCTGGCAATGGCCATCTCCAGGAACGTCGAATCCCACGGGGTCATGGCCCAACCCCAATGCATGGAATCCCAGAACCAGAAACGGCCGTCCTCGTACTCCCTGCGGTCTTCGGAGAAGACCAAGCTATAGGGATAGAGTTCCTCCCAACCTTCGACCCCCTCCGGTCCTTCCAACTCGAATGGGCTGGGAAAGCGCTTGTCTGACATCTAGGTTGTCCCCCTTGACGGTTGCGTGTATGGCGTGTGCCGTACTCGATTTCTCATGTGTTCCGAGTGCTGTTCTGCCTACGATTCCGACCCGTAGTCGTCGACCGGGTGACGGGCCCGTGGCGACTAGGTGCCGTTGGAGTCCCGGGTGTGCATCGGTGACAGGAGCGTCGACACGATGCTGTGCATGGCGTTTCCGGTCGGAGTGGCCACCGGTTGAACCGGCTTCTGCGACCACACCGTCTCCGGTCGGGACTGCAGCATCACAATGTTCTCACCGGTCGGGAGGTGGCGGTCGATGGCCCACTCCACATCCTGGGGGCAGCCGTAGTGCTTCTCGGCCCGGCGGGCCAGGATGGCGATACCGACCAGATCCTCGTCCGACACCGACGGCTCCCCACGGCGATCGTCCGGCACATTCAGCTTCTCGACCACACCGGCATCGTTGAGCCGATACTCGACATGCTTGTCGGAGATCTCCCGCTTCACGATCTCTCGCAGCACCTTGTCGACCAGGAAATTGTCGGGTGTGACCTCACCCGACACCACGGCCTCGCCCAGACCCCAGGAGGCGTCAACGGCAACCTGTGATCGGTCGCCGGTCGTGGGATTGAGGGTGAAGGCCACACCGGATGCCAAGGGATCGATCATTTTCTGGACCCCGACCGACATGGCGATCGACTGGTGGAGATAGCCCATCGAGTGGCGGTAGGCGATGGCCCGATCGGTGAACAGCGACGACCAGCATTTGCGCACGTTGTCCAGAACAGCGTCGATGCCCTTGATCCACAGGTACGTGTCCTGCTGACCGGCGAACGATGCGTCGGGAAGATCCTCGGCCGTGGCCGATGATCGCACCGCCACCGGCAGGTCGTCCACCCCACAGTGACGACACAGGGTGCCGTAGGCGTCGGCGACATCGACCGCCACGTCGTGGTCCAGGGGCACTTGCTCGATGCGGTCACGGATCTTGCGTGAGGTCTCCTGGTTGGCCCGAAGGTCGTCATGGTCGATGGAACGGAGCAGCTCGTTGATGTCATCCACCAGCGACTTGTCGGACCACATCCGGCCGTAGGCGTTGGTGGTGATGGCGAACCCGGGCGGAACCGGCAACTCGGCCATCATCATCTCACCCAGGCTGGCGTTCT
>JAHEJM010000167.1 GCA_024638815.1 Acidimicrobiales bacterium
CATCGGCGTCGTTCCACAGGCTGAGGTGGATGTGACAACTACTGCCGGCCTCCTCGGTCTCGGGCTTGGCCATGAACGTGACGGCCAGACCCATGGAGTCGGCCAGCTCCTTCATGGCGTGCTTCATGATGGCGTGACGGTCGGCCATGACCAGCACATCGGCGTAGCGGATGTTCAGCTCGTGCTGGCCCTTTCCCCACTCACCCTTCGAGTTCTCCACCGGGATTCCCGAGTTGCGCAGGGCTCGGCGGGCCGCCCCCACATAGGGCTCGACCCGACCCCCCTGCAGCAGGTGGTAGTCCTCGATGTAGTGACCGGCCGGCTGCAGGGCGGCATATCCCTCGTCGAAGGCCTGCCGGTACGAGTGGTTGTAGAGGAAGAACTCCAGCTCCGAGGCCGCCTTGGCCGTCAATCCGTGACGGGCCAAGCGGTCGAGCTGGGCCCGCAGCATGGACCGGGGGGCGGGGGCCACCGGAGTGTCGGCCGCCCCGCCGGTGCCGTCGTCGACCAGGTCGCACAGCACCAGAGCGCTGCGCTCGGTCCAGCCGGCCGGGGCAAGGGTGGACAGGTCGGGCACCAGGTGGAAGTCACCGTAACCCAACTCCCAGTTGGCGAACCGGTAGCCGGGCACCGGTTCCATCTCCATATCGGTGGTGAGGAGGTAGTCGCAGCCGTGGGTGCCGTGGTCGAGGGCGTCCTCGAGAAAGAACTGGGCATCGAACCGTTTGCCCATGAGCCGCCCGTAGTGATCGGTGAAGGCCACGATCACCGTGTCGATGTGGCCTCTCTCGACCTGGTGACGAAGGTCGTCTGGTGTCATGGCGTTCAAACCTAGTACCGCCGATCGGTCTCGGCCACACACGCACGGCCGGAGCCGCCGGGGCCGGGGGCCGCCCGGTGTATCCACTACGAGGCGGCGGCGCTGGGGGCGGCCTTCGTGGTCGGCGGAGTCCTGGCCTTCGCCATGCTGCCCTTGGCCGGGGTGGTGCACTCCACCCTGCTCAACACCCTGTGGCTGGGGAACAGGCGGCGGTGCTGCGGGCCAACCCCGGCCGCGAGGGCGCCAGCAAGCTGGTGGTGGAGCTGCTGGAGGGAACCGCCCTGGGTCTGGTCTTCGCCATCGGCCTCGTGGCCGATCGGTTCGGCCTGAACACGGCCCATGTGGATCTACGCCGGGGTACCGCTCCTGCTGCCCGTGATCGCCTGGCGGCTCCACCGCGACCGCCGGGCCGGGATGGTGCCTGACCCAGGTGATCCCGACCCGACGTATCCTTGAAGGGTATGAGCGATGAGGACCAGGAACCGGTCGTCGACTGGCGGAGCCGAGTTTCGACCCTCGGTCTGATCATCGGTTCGGCCATGATCGGGCTGGATCGGGTGCTGTTCCCGGAGAAGCGAAAGGCCGACAGCGAGCAGGTCACCAATGAACCGCTCGACCGCTGGCCCCGGCTGGACTTCCGGGGCAACGGACTCGATCCCCTGGGCCCCGATGACGACGGCTACTGGCCGGCCTGAGCCGGGCGCGTAGGCCAAGCCTTGCGACGACAACAGTCGCGTTCGGTGACACCAGCGGATCGGGGGCCGGGAAGGACCCGAGGCCGGACAGTTCTCGGGCCCTTCCCATCGTTCCCGACGGTCCGCCGCTGAGGCCGTCGGGTCTGCCGCTCGGACCCTCCCGGTTCCGATGAGACCGATCGGGCGCGATTCCACTAACTTTGGTCGCACATCGTCGCACCTATGGCGCAAGGAGCGACGGAGGGATATGGACCATCGCACGCGCCTTCTGCCGGCCGCCAACTATCTTCGCCACCTGCTCCTCAACGAGCCGGCCTACCGCGGATTGTGGATGGCCAAGGCCAGACGAAGCGGTGGATCGCCCAACGTCACCGCCGTCAGTGCCGTGCTGGCCGAGTACCACTGGCAGCACGACTACCTGCTGGAGGACGAACCCCCGTCGAACGACCGCAGCTACAAGGATCGGGTGGCGAGGGCCCTGTCGGCCCGGTCCTTCACCCCGTCGACAGCTCGCCTGATCGGGCACGCTTTCGGCATGAAGCGGGCTCACCTCAACCGTCTACTCGATCTGGTGGTCGCACCCACCCCGGTGCCGGCGACCTGGCCCAGTGTCAACCGGAATCGCAGGCGTTCCTACCGAACCATCAGCCTCCACGAACTGCACACGATCGGGCTCGATCGTCGGCCGATCGAGCATCGAACCATCTGCGCCATCCAGGCCCTCGAGGACGGCGTCGATCTTCACCACTATGTGTTCGACACCCCTCACGCCAGGGTCCATGCCGTGCAGGGGGCGACGGCCGACCCGGTCGAGCCGTTCCCCGACCGACCGGACCTGTGGCTGTGTCGGCTTCGCTTCCCCCGGCCCCTGAAGGCCGGGGAGTTCCGGTTCTTCGAGTACGTCACCAACTTCGACTACCCGGCGGTCCCACCACACGAGTTCCGTCGAGGCTCGGCCTATCCTCTGCAGACACTGAGTCTCCGGCTCACCTTCTCCCCGCCGGCCTTGCCGGTTCGGGTGACCGAGTGCGCCTGGCCGTCGTGGGAGTCCGAGGCGGCCGAAGTCAATCGGCTGGAACTCGACGACGAGCACTCGGTCAATCTCGTGTACGAGGACAACCCGGGCGGGGTGATACAGGGCATGATGTGGGAGTGGGAGTAGCGGTCCGGCCCTGGGCCATCACACCAATCCCGGCTCTCGGCGATCAGAGGCCGATGTCAGCCGCCGTCGGCCGGTAGCGGAACAAGAGCCCGGCTGCGGTCAGGGCCAGGAGACCGGCCAGTATGAGGGCGGTGCGAACCGAGGTGGCATCGGCTACGAAGCCGTCGACGGCGGCGGCCAGGGGGCGACACCCCAGAAAGGCCACCGACCAGAAGGCCATGACCCGACCCCGCACCTCGTCGGGAATGCCCTTCTGCAGCTCGACGTTGGTGCCGGTGACGCCGAGCAGGAAACCCGAACCGGAGATCGCGGCCCCGACCAGGGCCAGTTGAACGATGGGAGCGGCCGCCATGATGCCCAGACCGGCCGCCACCAGCACCAGACCGACGGGGATCACGTTGGGCCGCCCCAGCAGGCGCCGCACGGCCCCCGATGCCGGAGCGGTCACCGCCGCCCCGACCCCGAAGGCGCCGACCAGGAGACCGACGACGGTCTCGCCGTAGCCGAAGTCGTCGGCCAGGCCGGGCATGAGGGTGCTGAACGGGTCACTGGTCCAACCCACGGCCAGGGTGCCCATCAACAGCACGACCACGGTTCGATGGTTCCGGATCCACTGGACGGTGTCGATCACACCGCCGTCGGCTCCGTTTTCCGGGTCGGGTTGGACCGAGCTTCGGGGGTTGATGAGAGCCAGCGCCACCAGTAGGGGCAGGAAGGTGAAGGCATTGACACCGAAGGCCACGGCCGCTCCGAACTGGGCAACGACCAGCCCGGCGGCGACCGGGCCGATGGCCCGGGCGATATTGAAGGTCATGGCGTTCAGGGCGATGGCATCATCCAGCTGCCGTTTCCGAACCAGGGCCGGAACCAGGGCCTGGAGCGACGGCAAGATGATGGCGGCCCCGAGACCGACCACGGCGGTTGCGGCGTAGACCGGCAACGGTCCGCCCAGCCCCTCCACTCCGAGGACGGCCACGGCGATGGCCAGCCCGCTGGCCCCGAGCAGGGCCACGGCCTGGCCGGTGAACAGCATCCAGCGGCGGTTGACCCGGTCGGTGATGACTCCGGCATAGGGGGTGAGCAACATGGTTGCCGCGAACTGCAGGATGCTGACTGCCCCGACCGCGGCATTGGAACCGGTCAGCTGGAACACCACGATGCCGGCGGCCACGTTCTGAAACCAGTTGCCGGTGTTGCTGATCGAGTTGGCGAAGAAGAACGGGGCGAAGACCCGATCGGTCAGCAAACCCCGGAATGAGGACGGTTCACCGTCGACGCCGACCTTGCCCCGGCCGGCCACGTCATCGGGGGTGGCCCGACCTTCGTCATCAGCGGGAACGGCGGTCCAACCGGTTTGGGCTTCGGAGAGACCTTCGAGTTGGTCCACGGTCACCCGGTCCGAGGTTCCCCGCCCGGCGTCGCTCCAAACCCACGCCACTCAGCGCCATCACGAGGTGTGCTCGCCCGGGCCCTTGGCCGGGGCCCTTGGTTCAGGTGCCCCCGGTCGCCGGCGAGATGAGTCGGCGGAGCACGGCTGCGGTCTCCGACTCGAAGCCACCGGAGCCCGACCAGGTCACCATGCCCTCACCGTCCACCAGGAACAGGTGGATGGTCTCGGTCGACGATATGTCGAGTGCGGCGCAGAACTCGGCCACCGATTCATAGACGGTGATGGTGCGCCCCCTGGTGGTGGACTTCGGGATACCGGCCCGCATGCCGTTGTCGAGCATGAGTCGGAACAGCCGGCCCCGTTCCCCCACCACCGGCAGCTCGTAGTAGCGGAAGCCGGGCACGGCGGCCTCCAGCTCATCCAGGGTCGGCACCCAGGAATCGACCAGCTTCTGCTGCCACTGCTCGAAGGCGGCGATCAGCAACCTGGGATCACCGTCCAGGGTGTCGGGAACCACGACCGACTGACGATTGAGGTTCTTCGATCGGTAGATGGGGAAACGCACGATCTCTACCCCGTTCCCGCCTGTTCGGATCCGGGCGATACAGCTTGGCGCGGGGTGTTGGCCCCACACACCAGGACCCCGACCTTCCTGCCGGCGACGTCGTAGCGGCCGGAGTGAAGAGCGGCAACCGCCACCGCGGCCGCCGGCTCGACCAGGAGGCGGAAGTTGTCCCACAACCACTCCCGGGCATCGATGGTCTCGGCGTCGGTCACGGTCAACGACACGGTCGCGACCTCGCCCAGGATCCGCCACGCCAGCCGGCCGATGGTAGTGGCTCCGAGGGCATCGGCGGCAACCCCCGACACCTCCACCGCCACCCGCTCTCCGGCCGCCACCGACGCGCTGTAGGCATTGGTGGTCTCGGTCTCACACACCACCAGTTCGGTCCGGCCGGCGAACCACGCCGCCGTTCCGGCGCTGAGGCCGCCGCCACCACAACTCACGAACACCACATCGAGCTTGCCCACATCCTGCTCCAGTTCCATGGCGCAGGTCCCGGCCCCCATCACCACCCACGGATCCTCGTAGGCGTGGATGCGGTAACCCCCCCGGCGATCGATGAACTCCTCGCTGGCGGTCAGCGATTCGGCATAGACGTCGCCGACCTGGTGCACCGTGGCACCGTAGGAGCGCAGCCGCTCCACCTTGGGTCGGGCCGAGATGGTGGGAACAAAAATGTTGGCCGGCACGCCCAGTTCCCGAGCTGCCCACGCCACCGCCGCACCGTGGTTGCCACCGGAGGCGGCGACCACGCCCTGCTCTCCCACCAGTCCGGCCTCGAGAGCTCGCATCAGGGCGTGGGTGGCGCCCCGGGCCTTGAACGTGCCACTGTGCTGAAGCAGCTCCAGCTTGTAGGCCACGCCGTCGTCCACCAGCACCGGCGTGCGGCGCAGGCGCGGCCCGATCAGCTCGGCGGCGGCCGCCACCTCGTCGGGGCGGACCGAAAGCGGGGTCTCGGTGGGCTGACTCATTACCGAGCAGACTAGCGAGGCTTCGGGTGTCGTGGCCGCGTTGAACCACACGGCGGTCCCGGTTGCGGAAGATGCCGGGGCAGGGCCAGCGGTCCTCGACCCCGTTGTCGAGAAACCACTGGCCGCCGGCCCCGTCCGCTACCCCTCGTCGACGTTGTCGACCAGGAACGAGATACGGACCAACGCACCCCAGTCATCCATGTTGTCGCCCCGCAGGCCGACCGAGACGACGTCAAGGGCCTTGACGTTGCGCAGGTTCTTTCCCGCTTCGGCCAAAGCGTTCTTGACCGCGGCGTCGGAACTCTCGTTGGAACGACCCACGACTTCGATGATCTTGGTTACGGCCATTGTTCTCCATCCTCCTTGAAGGGTGATGTCGCCGGCTGACGACACCTTTCAACCTAGTCGTCGTCCCTGCGTCCCTGGTAGGGACTTCAGTACCTTCAGCACGGCGAGGGTAGGGGGTTCAATCCAGCGGCAGGTGGCGGGCAAGAAATGCGGTGGTGACATCCCACGCCGGTTTGGCCGCCTCGGGGTTGGAGAACATGGGGTTGAGGTGGTTGTCGAAGGCGTGGCCGGCCCCGGGCTGGATCTCGACCTCGACGCCGGCCACATCGGCGAACCGGTCGGCCACGGCCTGGGCATCCTTCATGGGCAGGTACGGGTCGTCGCCACCGAAGTGGAACAGTATGGGGCAGGTGATCCGGTCGGCCTTGTCCAGATTGCCGGCCACCCCGCTGCCGTAATAGCTGATGGCGCAGGTCGGGTCGAGGAAGGCGGCGCCCAGGTAGGCCAGCGTGCCGCCGAAGCAGAAACCGAGGAGCCCGGCGTGCCCGGTGCATTCCGGCAGCGCCCGCAGGGCGCCGAGGGCGGCGGCCAGATCACCGGGCACGGTTGCGAAGTCGAAGCCACTCATCTTGGCGAATGCCACCTCCATGCCGGCCTCACCCTGGTCGGGCTCCACCGTGAATCCCTGTTCCTGGCGCCAGAACATGTCGGGGGCCAGGGCCACATACCCCATGTCGGCCACCCGCTCACACACCGACTTGACGTACTCGTTGACCCCGAAGATCTCCTGGAGTATCACAAGCCCCGGTCCCGACCCCGAATCGGGCACGGCCACGTGGGCCTGGAAGCTTCCGTCGGGCACGGTGATCGTTTCGCTGCGGGTCGTGAGCATGGCGTGTGTCCTCTCTGGTGCTGTCTGGTGTCGCTCGCCTGCTCCTGCTTGCCGGCGACGCACGTCGACCGTACAGCACCGGAGGCGAGGCCACCCTTTGAAGCCCGGATCGGGGATGGTTACAGTTGACCCGGCAATGGAAACAGGCAACCCCGATCCGTCCCACATCGAGGCGACGAATCCTGATCTGCTGAACCTACTGGAGACGATGTCGATCGCCGAGATCGACGAGCTGCAGTTCGGCGTCATCGGGTTCGATGGTCATGAGCGGGTCACGGTCTACAACAGCTGCGAGTCGACCCACGCCGGACTGGACCCGGAACGGGTGCTCGGTCAGGAGCTGTTCACCGAGGTGGCGCCGTGTGTGAACAACTACCTGGTGGCCGAAAGGTACCGTACCGATACAGAACTGGATGAGCAGCTGGACTATGTTTTCACGCTTCGTATGCGCCCGACTCCGGTGCGGCTCCGGTTGCTGGCGGACCCCCACGCCCGTCACCGTTACATGATCGTGTTCAACCGCAAAACCTCGACCTCCGAATCGTGACGGCCCGACGTCCGCTCGATGGAGTCGACCCGACGACTGCGATGCACCGATGAGTGACGACCACCAGGATCTGCTCCAGTTCGTCTACCAGCTCCCGGTC
>JAHEJM010000168.1 GCA_024638815.1 Acidimicrobiales bacterium
GTGTTGGTCTGGTAGCCGATGGGGGTGAGGAACGACGCCGAGGCGGTCAGGGTCACGGCCAGGGCGAATCGTCGGGGATCACCGTCGGTCTGGGCCGCCGTCGACAACGCCAGTGGCATCATCACGGCGATCGCTCCGGCATTGGAGATCAACTCGGTCAGAACCATGGTGGAGGCCACCACGGCGGCCGCCGTCCCGATCGGACCCAGGAAGGCCAGCGCGTCGATGAGACCGTTGGCCACCCGGTCGGCGAGACCGGTGCCGTCCACCGCCGAGCCGATGCCGATGGCGGCCCCGATCATGACCACCACGTTGATATTGACGGCGTCCCGGGCCTGCCGGGGTGTGAGCACACCGGTCAGCACGGTGGCCACCGCCCCCGCCACCGCAGCCCGGAGCACGTCGGTGAGGCCGAGCATGGGCAGGGCAACCACGGTGGCCATGATGGCCAGCGCCAGTCGAGCCTTGGACCGAGCCGTCGGCGGTGGCTCCCGGCGCTGATCGATGACCAGGAAGTCGGCCTGGTTGTGCCATCGCTCAGCGAAGCCGAGATCCGACACCAGCAGCAGCGAGTCACCGACCTGGAGCCGGACATCACCCAACTTGGCGTTCACGTCGTCGCCGTCGCGAGTCACGGCAACCGCCGCAGCCTGGTAGCGCTGGCGGAATCCGGCGTCCTTGATGGTTCTCCCCACCAGGGGGGAACTGGGCCCGATAACCGCCTCGTACCAGGCATGATGCCGATCGTCGAGGGCCCAGAGATGCTCCGCCTCCTTCAGGGTCAGCCCCTGCCGGTGGTCGATGTCGACCACATCGTCGCGCCGTCCGGCAAAGTTGAGGACGTCGCCGCCCCGTAACACCGTCTGGGGACTGACCGGGGCGGTGGTGTCCCCGCCATGATCGACCCCCACCAGGTACATCGAAGGCAAGGCGCGGAGCCCCCCGTCGGCCACGGTCACCCCGTCCAGCGGTCCGCCACCGTCGACGGTGAGGGCCACGACGTAGGGTCGGGCCGGACTCGCCCGATCGCCGTCATCGCCACCCCGATGGGGGGTCAGCAGGGGGGCCGTGACCACCAGCACCGCCAGGGCGACCACGGCGAAGGGCAAACCAAGCCGGGCCGGCTCCCAGAACGACAACGGCTCATACCCCGATTCCAGCAGCAGACCGGAGGCGATAAGGGTTGTGGAGGTCCCGACGAGCGTCAGGTTGCCGCCGATAATGGTGGCATAGGAGATCGGCATGAGGAGCTTGGATTCGGGAACCCGCCGGTTCCGGGCCCAGGTCCGCACCGGCGACAGCAACATGGCTACCACAGGTGTGTTGGCCATGAAGGCCGACAGCCCGGCCGAAGCCAGGACCGAACGGCGGTTGGCCGCTCGGAGCGAGCCCCGGCCCAGGACACGGCCGATGGTGGGGACGAGGGCCGCAGCCCGGTCAACCCCGGCCGCCACCACGTAGAGGGCGGCGATGGTGATGGGGGCCGGATTGGAGAATCCGGCGAAGGCCGACGCGGCGTCGATGACGTTGAGCAGATAGAGGGAAAGCAGGGCGCCGATCACGGCCACGGTGGGGGAGACCCGTCGGCTGAGCAGACCGGCAATCATGGCGGCCAGGACAACGACCACGAGTAGCTGGGCAGGGTTCACCGAGCAGCGATCTCCTCGGATTCGGCGGGGCCCGCCTCGACGACCCGGTGGTGACGAGATGATGCGGTCTCGCCGCGGCGGGACGAGCCGAGGTCAGGGGGTTGCGGCGGAGCGGTATTCGCCCTCCACAATAGCTGGAGCGCAGACCGGGAAGTGGGAGATCGGTTGATGGTTCCCGAATGCAGGACGTGTTTGGAAAACACGAACCCGGTGCCGGCCGGTCCGGTCAGGACAATGGCCTCGGCATGATCGGCTAAGCGACCGGACTTCCGTTGCAGATCGGGGCGCCGCTGGCTGCAGGGGATGAGTCGGGTGGCACCACTGTCCTCGGCGAAGTCGACCAGGGCCACAACGGCGGTGACGCCCGACGGCGGTCCGTCATCGGACCGGGTGATGTCATCGGCATGGAGCTGTTGGCCCCCGAACCCGGGTCGAGGGCACCGGAAGGCATAGGTGAGCAGAACCGTCGGTGTCGGTGATTAGGCCGGAAGGTCGACTGTGAGGTCCAGAAGTCCGGCCACTTCACGCCACGACGCAACGGGATCGGCGATGTCGAACCACACGGTGGCCAGACCGGCGTCAACCGCGCCGTCGATGTTGAGTGGCTGATCGTCGACGAACAGGATGCGGTCGGCGGCGACACCGACCTGTTCCACCGCCCAGGCATAGGCGCCGGGATCGGGCTTGAGAACACCGGTGTCGGAGCAGTCCACCAGGTGGTCGATCAGCTTCAGGAACTCGATGCCGTCAGCCCATTCCGGCCCGTGAAAGGCGGTGAGATCGTTGGTCAGCACCGAAACCCCGTAGCCGGCTTCCCGGGCCGCGTTGACGACGGCAGTGGCGCCGGGCCGGATCATGTCGGGAGTCGGCGGATCATAGATGAGATTCATGTACTGGCGGAGGTCGAGGGGGCGACCTGCAGCGCGGCCGATGTCGGCCGCCCGTTGATGCCAGTACTCCCTCTCATTGACACCGTCACCGGCCACCATTCGCCGCCACAGCTCGTCGCTGTCGGGGTCGATCGGGCCGAGCCAGTCCAGCGTGCCTGGCTCCAGGCCGAGCAGGCGCTCGGTCTTGGTATGCAACTCGATGGGACTGACCAGGCAAACCCCACCGAAGTCGAGCAGTAGCACGTCATGGTGCCGGCCGGGATCGGCCTGGTCGGGATCGGAGGTCGTGGGCTGGTTCATTGGTCCTCCTCAGATTGGTCGTCGGTACTGGTGATCGGAGCCGCCGTCTGCCCCGCCCCACCGGTCCGAACTTGCCGGGCGTGGCGCCGCAACAGTTCGCGAATCGGCAACGCCTCCACGATCGGGAAGAGTCCGTCCACCGGCCCCACCGTCACCCACTCCCGGTCCCGCGGCTCGTCCGACGGGCCGGATGCGGTCATTGGGCGCCGCCACCATAGCCGAGACGTCGTGATGCGGTCATGGCCGCATCGACTACCGCATTGGTGAACTGGGTCCGCGCCGAATCGATGCGTTCGCTCGGTCCGGCCACGCTGATTGCGGCCACGGTGACAGCTCCCTGGTCCTTTATGGGGGCGGCGATTGAAGTGACACCGATCTCGGATTCGTGTCGATTCACGGCGTGGCCGGTCCGCCGGATCTCGTCCAACTCGGCTGCCAGCCGTTCGATGGAGGTGATGGTGTGGTCGGTACGGGCCGGCAACTCCCAGTTCTTCAGCAGCTGCTGCCGCCTATCCGGAGGGCTGAAAGCAAGGAGTATCTTGCCGGTACTGGTGCAGTGGGCGTCGTTGCGACGGCCGATCTCGGCGAACAGTCGAAGGGTGTTGGGGCTGTCCAGCCGCTCCACGTAGACGACCTGACGCCCGTCGAGCACAGCCACGTGCACTGTTTCCCCGGTTGTGTTGCGGAGGTCGGTCATGGGCGACAGTACGGCCTCGTGCAATCCCCGCTGGGTGGGTACGGCCGCAGCCAGATCGAACATGGCCAGCCCCACCCGGTACCGGCCGGAGTCGGGGTCCTGTTCGAGCAAACCCTCGTCGGTCAGTGTGCTGAGAATGCGGTGCACCGTCGATTTGTTCACGCCGGCATGGCGGGCCAAATCGCTCACGCCCCACGTCGGATTGGCTGAGGTGAAGGCTTTCAGCAACCGGGCCGCATTGGATACCGATGACAGACGATTACCCGGCACACTCAATGATCCTAGACGGAAATTCCGGGGTTGTTCCTCTATACGGAATAGTTTCCCATATGGAGGAACGAATGATGTAGCATCGGTCACATATGGGGATCTTGCGACTGAGCCACGTGGACATCACTGTTCCCGATCTGGAGCTGGCCGCCGCCTACTACACCCAGGTCATGGGACTCGATCTGACGGAACGGACGGCTGACCGCCTGTTCTTCAAGTGCTGGGACGAACGCGACCACCACTGCCTGGCCATCCGCCAGGACGCAAGGGTGGGAATCGATCGATTCGCCTTCAAGGTCGAGCACGACGACGATCTCGACCACTTCGAGAGCCGCATCGAGCGGGCCGGCTATCCGGTTCAAAGGGTGACGAAGGGCGAGGAGATCGGCCAGGGGGAATCGATCCGGTTCGAGCTTCCTTCCGGCCACGAGATGGAATTGGTGCAGGACGTCGAAAAGGTGGGCGGCCGGCTGCCGCTGCTGAACCCGCCGCCCATGGCCGACGGTCTGGTCGGCATCGCCCCGCCCCGGATCGACCATTTGCTGGTGCACGCCGAGGAGGTGCCGGTGGTGGCCCGGTTCTTCCAGGAGGTTCTCGACTTCCGGCTGACCGAGCAGCTGCTCGACGGCGGCGGGCATCAGATGATCGCCTTCCTCGAGCGGTCGGCCAAGCCCCACGACATCGCCTTCGTCCAAGGCACCAACGGCGCACTGCATCACTTCTCGTTCTGGCTCGATGATTGGGACCACATTCGTCGGGCCGCCGACATCCTGGCCTACAACGGGGTCACGGTCGACATCGGCCCGACCCGCCACGGGCTGACCAGGGGCAACACCATCTATTTCTTCGACCCGATGGGGACCCGCAACGAGGTCTTCACCGGCGGCTACCGGCCCGACCCCGACTTCCCCACCATCACCTGGACCGAGGAGAACGCCGGTCGGGCTGTCTTCTACTACGAAGGCGTGCTCAATGAGCGGTTCGCCACGGTGCACACCTGAGATGGCGACCCACATGAGCCAACCAACAGTCTCCGAGAACAGCCGCTCCGATCAGGGGGACCATCGGTGAGCATGACAGCGGCCAACGCCAGAAACATGACCGAGGAACCGGGCATACTCCGACTGTCCCATGTCAATGTGAGGGTGCCCGATCTCGAATTGGCCCTCGCCTATTACACCGAGGTCGTCGGGCTGGTCGAGACCACCCGGACCCCGAACCGGACCTACCTCAAGGGTTGGGACGAGCACCAGCATCACAGCCTGATCCTGTCGCAGGAGGCGACCTACGGTCTCAACGCCCTCGGGTTCAAGGTCATGTCCGAGGCCGAACTCGACCGGCTGGCGGCCCGACTGGCCGAGGCGGGCATCGAAACCAGTCGACACCATCCCGGCGAGCTGTACCAGGGTTCGGGCTTGATCGTGCGGTTCCGAGCCCCCAGCGGTCACGTGGTCGATCTCGAATGGGGCATGGCCCAGGTCGGCAACGGCCTCCCCCTCATCAACCCTCCGCCCGCTCCCGACGGCCTCAAGGGTATGCATCCGCCTCGCCTGGACCATGTGTTCCTGCTGTGCGAGGACGTCGACGGAATCACCGACTTCTTCCAGGACGTGCTGGAGTTCCGGCTGACCGAGAAGATCGTGGCCGACGACGGTCATCTGCTCACCAGTTTCCTGGAACGAACCCACACCGCACACGACATCGCCTTCCTTACCGGCCCGGACGGCGGGTTCCACCATGTCGCCTACTGGACCGACGAATGGAGCGACCTCAGGCACGCCGCCGACACCTGCGCCTACCACGGAGTGCCCATCGACGCCGGACCGACCCGGCATGGGGCGACCCGAGGCTGTGGCCTCTACTTCTTCGATCCGGCCGGCAACCGCAACGAGTTGTACACCGGCGGCTACTGGTTCGATCCCGACGATGAACCAACGGTGTGGACCGAGGCCGAGATGGGCCGGGCCATCTTCTCCTACACCGGACAGGTCAACCAACGATTCATGACGGTGCACTCGTGATCGTCGGACGTCCGGAGGCCGTCCTAACGGAGTCTCGCCCAGAGGCGAAACATCCCTCGCTGGAACGCCAAGCAGGGGACACCAAGGTGCACCCATGAGGGACGACAAAGGAAACGGCTCCGGTCGCCTCGACCGGTTCGAAGCCCCCCTCTACCTGGCCCGGTATCGGGAACGGCAGGCGGCAAGTGCCGACGCCGAGACCGTCGAACCCGACAACGACGGACCGGATGCCGATGACGGCTCCCCTCTTTATCTTCGGCGGTTCCGCCAACGAGGTTCCGGGCCGGCGGTGGAGGCTGAGAAGCCGCTGTGGCAACGAGCCGACCTCGGAACCCAGCAGGCGCTGACCGAGGACAACCGGAACAAGGAGATCTCGGCGCCACCGGAGTCGAACCGTCAACTGGTCAACGACGTCTACCTCATTCGGCACGGCGAGACCCAGGGCTACTCAACCGACTCCGGGCTCACCCCCCAGGGGGCGTGGCAGGCCCACACCTACGGCCGCACGCTGGCCCGCCGGATTCAATCCGGTGAGACCGTCGTGTTCCGTCACGCCGACACGAACCGGGCCCGGGAGACGGCGGAGCAGATCCTGCGTGGCCTGTCCGACGGTCTGGCCCAGTACGAGAAGTCGGTGACGATCGTGGATCCGGAGCCGATGCCCGAGTTTCGCAACTTCCAGTTCGTGGCCCCCGACGGCCTCAAGGACGTAACCGCCGCCTTTCGTCAATACAGCGCCCTGCTCGAAGGGTTTGAGCGCATGGCCCAGCGGGATCGACCGTTGTGGCTGGTGGAGATGGACCGGTTCTGGCGCACCCAGCAGGGTGGCGGTGATCCCATCGCCCATTGGCTCACCATTCCCATGCTCCACTTCGAGCCCCCGTCGATGACGGTCCGCCGGTTCTGGTCGGGCATCAATTCGCTGTCCGAGCAATTCCCCGGGGCCCGCCTGGCCATCGCCACCCACTCCGGGTGCATGCGCGCCTTCGCCGTCTCTGCCCTGGGCTACGATCCGGGAGAGCCGTACAACACCGAGCATGTGCGGGTGAAGCTCCTGCAGTCGTCCCGACCCGACGGAACCGAGGCCACGGGCGGCCAGGACGCCATGGTCACCTATCGCAATCGAGTCCAGGAGGTCAAGATCCCCGAGATCGATCACCTCCCGACGTGGAAGGTCCACGACGACTGGGCCGGAGTGCCGGCGAAACTCGACAGCGGAGCCCAGGTGGTTCGATGATCGCCGAAGCCATCACGGAAGACCGGCCGGGCCCAAAGCCGGTAGGACCTCATCCAGCAAGGGGGAATCATGTGCGAGGCATGTCCCGTCATCGACTGGGCCGCCGAGCTGCCCACCGTCAGATCGTTTACCGCGGCGAAAGTGGATGGTGCCATGACTGATCACATCGTCTGGTTCGACAAGTTCGACAGCTCACACAAGCCGTTCGTCGGGGGCAAGAACGCCAGCCTGGGTGAGATGATGATGGCCGAGTTGCCGGTTCCGCCCGGGTTCGCCATCACCACCAACGCCTACGGCCGGATGTGGTCCGACAAGTCGCTGGTGGATGACATCAACGA
>JAHEJM010000169.1 GCA_024638815.1 Acidimicrobiales bacterium
GGCGTCCGTCGCAAGGACGCAGTTCCGCTCGCTACCTGGTTGTAGCGGAGGAACGAGGACGCCGCGAGGGGCGTCAGACGCCGACGAATTAGTGACATGATCAGCCTGACGGGACACTAGGCCCGGGCCGGGCCTAGGGACGAGGGCCGAAGTCGGGGGGCTCGGTACGGGTTCGTTTGACCTCCCAAAAGCCGGGGATCCGGCCCAGGGTCACGAAGGCGTCCCACAGCTGCAGTGAGTCCCGGCGATCGGGAACCCGGGTGATGACCGGACCGAACAAGCCGATGCGCTCGCCATTCACGTCATCGAAGGCGATGAGCGGGGTCCCGACATCGTCGCCGGTCAGGGCGAGGCCGGCGGCCATACGCGTCTTGATCTCGGCGTCCCACGTCTCGTCGTCGAAGGCACCGGCCAGGGCGGTATCGACGCCGATGGTCGACAGCACGTCGGGCAGATCGACATGAAGTTCCTTGTCGTGATGGATCCGTCGACCCAGCTCCCAGTAGAACTCGAACACCGGATCGCGAACATCGCCGTCAGCCTCGCCAGAGGCCCGGATGGCCTCCATGACCCGCAGGTACTTGTGGGTCTGGAGCGACGCCGCATAGTACTCACTGTCGGGCGGGGGCTGGTTCTTCTCCAGCAGGGAGATGGGCTGCCATGTGATGTGCAGGTCCCGCTCGGGCAGTACCTCGTCGACGACCCAACGGGCCGTCACCCAGCACCACGGTCAAACCGGATCGACCCAGAAATCGAGTTCCACGTAATCACGTCCTTTACGTTCGAGGTTCCAGACTACGGCTCATCCCGGCCGCCTGCCGCAAATGGGCCACCGCTACGTTCATCAGCACCTCGCGACCCCGATTCGGCTGGTCCAGGAAGATGTCGATCCCGACCGGTTCCGCTCGGTGCCAGGGGCGGAGTCGGGGGGTCTCGGTACGGGTGCGCTTGACCTCCCGGCCGATCGCATCCCGGGGCGACGTTCCGGCCGCGATGCCGGGGTCCATGCGTCGGCCCGGATCGCGTGGCAGGCACCGACCGCCTAGTCGACGTCGACGACGCTTCGGGCCTGCCGCTCGGCCGCAGCCGAGCGCTCGAGCCAGAACCGCGCCCCGAGACGCCCCCGGCGTAGGACCGGCGGCGTGAATCCCATGACGATCGCCTGCCGGATCGACGGGAACCGGTGGACCGAAGGCTGGAGCGAACTGTCGGGATTGGTCAGTCGGGGCACGACCAAGGCGACATCCGGATCCTCCCGCAACCGCTCGACGAGGCTTCGAAGCGAGCCCGGCGGCGGGAGCACGTCAGGATTCAGCTCGAGCAAGACCGGCGCCCTCGACGACTCGAACGCTTGATTCACTGGCGTCCACCCGCCGGCGGTTCGGCCCCGGAGGCCGGGGCCAGATCGTCCCGAACCAGGTGGCTGTTGGACGACGATCGATGCACGGCCCGGAACAACAGGTGAACACCGACCGGGAGGGTGAACACGATGGCGGCGGCAGCCACCGTCAACTTGGCCGCCCCGATCCAGCCAAGTTCAAGGGAGGCACCGATGGCGATCAACAGGAACGACACCGGGCTGGCTTTGCCGGCGGCGTGCATGCGAGCGTATGTGGTCGGAAATCGCAGCAGACCCACTCCGGCCACCACGGCGATGATGGCGCCGATCAGGAACGCAACCGCGGTGAGAACGTGTATCGACTCGTCGATCACGATGTCGACCCCCGGGAATCGGCGCCGGCCTCGGAGCCGGCCGACGAGTCGGACCCCTGCCGGCGGGCAGTGTCGTACTCCACCTCCACGAATCGGGTGGCGGCCACGGCGGCGGTGAAGCCGATGATGGCCACCACCACCAACAGGTCGAGACCGACTCCCGACCTGGTGACGGCGGCGCGGACGGCGACGCCGGAAATGAGCGATATGAGCACGACATCGAGGGCGATGATGCGGTCGGCCAGAGACTCACCTTTCAGCAGCCGCAGCGCTCCACAGACCGCCGAGACAATCAGCCCGGCGTAGGTCACATACAGAACGATGGTGGTCAACTCGGCATTCAGGTTCATGAGTCCACCGCCCCCGAGTGGTTCGGGCGGCCATTGTGGTTCGACCGGGGCAGGGCTTCCCGGGCGGAATCGGCCAGACGCTCGACGTGGCGAGCCGTTGCCTCCGTCCGCCGGTAATCGAGGATATGCAAATACAAGGTCCCGGTGTCGGCGTCGGTGTCGACAACGGCCGTTCCCGGGGTGACCGTCACGGCCACCGTCAGCATCAGCAGGTGGGCCTTGGACACCGGCGCCACATTGACGGCCACGACGGCCTCGTCGGCCGGCCGGCCCGCAGTGACCACCTGCCGGGCCACCGCCCCCGTTGATTCGACCAGATCAACGAAAGCCAGCGCGAAAAAGCGGACCAAGGGCAGCAAGCGCAGCTCACCTCTGCCCCCGGGTCCTGTCTGCGACACGGTGATCAGGGCCACGAGAGCCAGCCCTGACAGCACATTGGCCGCCGAGACATCGCCCCAGAGGGCGCACCACACGCCGACCAGCATCAGGCTGGCCACGATGCGAGCGGGCCCCATCATGACAGCACTCCGGCGATGTAGGCCGACGGGTCGACCAGGTTGGTGGCGGCCCGGTAGCTCATGTCCCACAACGACCCGGCGAAGGTGGCGATGAGCAGTGTGGCGAGCACGGCGACGCCGGTGGTTCCCACCATCAGCCGCCGACCGCCACGACTGGCGCCGGCCTCGCGGACCGCCACGACGATGTTGGATGACTCATCAACCGGCGAACCCCAGAAGACTCCGAGCCAGATCTTGGCCATTGACAGGAGGGTGAGCACACTGACGAGGAGCGACACCACAACAATGGGCGTGGATGCCACGGCCAGGCCGGCGTCGACCAGGGCCAGTTTGGCGACAAACCCGGAGAACGGGGGAAGCCCGGACAGGCTCAGTGCCGGTAGGGCGAAGAGCAGCGCCACCACCGGCCGGCGCGACGCCAGGCCGCCGACGTTGTCCAGGTCGGAGGTTCCGGCCTCATCCTCGATCAACCCGCCGACCAGGAACAGCACCGTCTTGACCGGCATATGGTGGATGAGGAAGAACGCGGTGGCGGCCACGCCGGCGACGGTGAACAAGCCGAGGCCCATCACCATGTAGCCGACCTGGCTCACGATGTGGAACGAGAGAATCCGCTTGACGTCGTCCTGAGCCAGGGCGCCGACCACGCCCACCACCATGGTCAGGGCCGACACCGCCAGGATCACCGGGCCCAGGTCCTCCATGCCGGTCAGCGTGTTGAACCGAACCAGAGTGTAGATCCCGATTTTGGTCAACAAGCCGGCAAAGATGGCGGTGATCGTCGTCGGTGCGGTGGGATAGCTGTCGGGCAGCCAGGAAAACAGGGGGAACACCGCAGCCTTGGTTCCGAACACGACCAGGAACCACATGCCGATGCCGAGACGGGTCCCATCGGCCAACTCGGGAATGCGCTGGGCCAGCAGGGCGATGTTGACCGTGCCCGTGGCCCGATAGACGAAGGCAACACCGAGCAGGAACAGGGTGGAGGCGAACATGTTCATGACCACATAGGTCATTCCCGACTGGATCTGCCCCCGACTGCCCTGATGGGTCAGCAGCACGTAGCTGGAGATAAGGATGAGTTCGAAGGCCACGAAAAGGGTGAACAGATCGCCGGTCAGAATGGACAACGCCACTCCGGCGGTCAACACCAGCAGTAGTGGACCGGCCAACTCGGGATCGGCACCCCAGGCGGTGCGACGCTGTCCGATGGCGAACACCTCGACCACGAAGATGGTGCCGAGAGCCACGGTGAGGATGAGAGCGGCGAAAAGGTCGGCGACCAGCACGATCCCCAGCTCCGGGGTCCAGTCACCGACCCGGAGGACCACCGCTCCATTGGAGTTGACCTTGGCCAGGAGCCAGGCCGCCAGCACCGCCTCGGTGGCCAGGGTTCCGATGGTCACGGCATCGCGGATCCGCGGCCGATGCTGGACGGCCAGCGCGACGGCGGCCGCCAGCATAGGCCCCACCACGATCAGCCCGACAACGGCTTCCATCACGCCACCTCTGGTTCGGGTTCATCGGTGTGCTCCATCTCGGTGGTGGCGATGCGTCGGTCCTCGAGGTCGTCCTCCACCAGGTCGTCACCGGTTAGCACGTGCTGACGTCGGGCCAGGGCCAGCAGGAACAACGTCAAACCGAACGAGATCACGATGGCGGTGAGGGACAGGGCCTGGGGCAGTGGGTTGGCGGCTTCGGCCCCCGATCCTACGAGCCGGTCGGCCAGGGGGGCCTGCCCGGCCGGGCCGCCGGCGGCGAGGAGGGCCAGTACGGCGGCATGGCCCAGCATGGAGAATCCGAGCACGATCCGGCTCATGGATCGGGCCGTGATCAGGTAGGTGCCGATAGCGGCCAGACCGGCGACGGTCACGAGGAGGGCGACACTCACAGCTCGACCTCCGGAGCCCACACCGCAGAACACCAGCCAACGACGTTCCGCCAACGGCGGAACTCGGTAAAAAGCTGCTCCGCAGCGTTGGCACTCATGAGTCCACTCCCGCCTTGACCCACACAGCAGAACACCAGCCAACGACGTTCCGCCAACGGCGGAACTCGGTAAAAAGCTGCTCCGCAGCGTTGGCATTCATGATTCCAACTCACCCTCCGGAGCCGATACCCGGTCGGCCTGGCCGTCGTCGCCGGGGTCCGGTTCGGCCAGGTCTTCAATCCCGAGACCGTCGAGCACGGCAACGACCAGACCGACCACGATCAGGGTCACGCCGGCATCGAAGATGAGGGCCGAGCCCGATTTGACCTTGCCCAGGACGGGGACCGTGCGCTCCACGATCACCTGGTCGAGCAGAGGCTCGCCGAACACAAGGGGAATGATGGCGATTCCGGCGGCCAGGATGCCCCCTGCGGTCAGGAGACCGATGGTGTGACGAGGCTCCTGGAGACCGCTGACGATGCGAAGGGCGACCACGGCACCCAGGACCAGACCGGCGGCGAAGCCACCGCCGGGGCTGTTGTGGCCGGCGAAGAAGAGATAGGCGGCCAGAACCAGGGCCAGTGGTGAGGTCACGCGGACCGCCAGCGGGAGAACCGTCGACTGGGCCGCGGTCATGAATCGTCCCTCCTGGCATCAGCGGCCCGTGCCAGCAGGCGCGACCGATCGACGTAGCGATCCCGCAGCCGGGGGCCTATGCCGGGAAGCGAGGTCACCGTGGCCGAACCGTCGCCCGACCCGGCCACGGCCAGTGCCAGGACGCCGATGGCCACCACCAGCAGCACCACGATCTCACCCATGGTGTCGAGAGCCCTCATGTCGGTGAGGATCACGTTGACCACATTGTTGCCGCCACCTTCGGACACCGACTGGGCCACCATCTCCTCGACCGGCGGTGAGCCTGCCGGCCCCGAGGCCGCCGAGGCCAGACCGACGGCGACGGCCGTACCGACCAAGGCCGAGACCGCAAGGCGGACGCTCCGCCAGATCCGACCGGCGTCAGGGAACCGGCGACGAAGTTGACCCAGTCCGACCACGAAGCCGACCACGATGACCGTCTCGACCAGCAGCTGAGTGAGTACGAGGTCAGGGGCGCCATGGACGACGAACAATGCGGCGACACCAATGCCGACCACACCCAATCCCAGGGCGGCACCGATTCGGGTGTCGACCATGCCGGAGGCAGCGGCCGAGGCCAACACGAGCACAGCCAGAATGCCCTGCCACGGGCTGTCCCACCGGTACAGGGCTTCGGCGTCGATGTCGAACAGGAAGGGGGAGGTGGACAGGGCCACCACCGTCGCCATGGTGGCCAGATAGACGGGAAGCGATCCGTGCTGCATCCGACCCGTCACCTTGCGAGCCCCGATCAGGGTCAGCGACACCAGCCGATCGACGGAGAGGGCGCCGAACGGGGCCGGGACGGGGAGTCGTCGCCAATAGAGGCTCGCTCCCAGCGCAGCCCCGGAAAGGATCACGGCCACCGAGATGCCGAACGCCGTCGTGGCTCCCGGCCAGCGATAGAGGGTGTACTCGGCGGCACCGGGGTCAACCTGCACGGCGGCGGGGGTGATCCGGGCCATGACCGTATCGAGCAGCACATAGCCCAGCACCGACAGCGCGGCCAGGCTGACGGCGGGAACGGTCATGGGCAGGCGACGGCGCGACACCACCGAGTCGTCCAGCAGGGTGTCGGGGGTGGGATAGGGGCCGAAGAGACCGAACAGCAGACGCACGGTGTAGGCAACGGTGAGTACCGAACCTCCGATGATGCCTATCCCAACCACAACCGCTTCGGCTCCACTCAGGCCGAGCACGGCCTCGATGGCGGCCTCCTTGGCCGGAAAGCCGAGCAGCGGGGGCACACCGGCCATCGAGGCGCCCGAGATGAGGGCCACGGCGAAGGCGACCGGCATGGTTCGCCACAGGCCGGACAGCTCATCGATGTTGCGGGTTCCGGCTCGAACGTCGATTTCACCCACCACCATGAACAGGGCGGCCTTGAAAACGGCATGGGCCACGAGCACGGCCATGGCGGCCAGCGCCGCCTTGCCGGTTCCGACCGCCAGCAATGTGACCATCAACCCAAGCTGGGAGACGGTGCCCCAGGCGAGGATGAGCTTGCCGTCGACATGACGCAGCGCCCCCACCGCCCCCCAGATCATGGAGCTGAGACCGAAGGCCAGACCGAGGGGCTTCCAGATCGAGGCCAGGCTCAGGGTGGGAGCCAGCACGGCAACCAGGACCACGCCGGCCTTCACCATGGTGGCTGAATGCAGATAGGCGCTGACGGGGGTGGGGGCCGCCATGGCCCCGGGCAGCCAGACGTGGAACGGGAACTGGGCCGATTTGGTGGCGGCGCCGATGAGCAACAGAATGGCGGCCGCGGTCAGTGTGGCATCGGGACCGAACCCACCACCCCCCGAGCTGTCGGCCAGAGCCCGAGTCACGGCCGGAGCCATCTGGCTGAGCACGGCCGTTCCGGCCAGATCGACCACCAGGACCAGGCCGGCCAGCATGGCCAGACCTCCGGCCACCGTGATCAGCAACGCCCGTCGGGCGGCCAGGAGCGCAGACGGATCGGTGTTCTTGTGACCCACCAGCAGAAACGAGGTGATCGAGGTCAGCTCCCAGAACACGAACAAGGTCCACACCGAGTCGGCCCAGACCAGGCCGAGCATGGCGGCCGAGAAGGCCACAAGGGTGGCCGAGAACCGGCCGATTCCTTTGTCCCGAGCCCCACCGTCGTGGCCCGGCGGGCCGCCGGAAATGGGACCGAAATAGCCGGCGGCGTAGACGAAGACGGCCACCCCGATCCCGGCCACGATCAGGGTCATGATTGCGGCCACCGGCCGGATCAGGAACACCA
>JAHEJM010000170.1 GCA_024638815.1 Acidimicrobiales bacterium
ACGACGATCGTGTCGTCGGCGATGCCCAGTTCGTCGAGGTGGTCGAGCATCTGCCCGATCCGCTTGTCGTGTTCGACCATGCCGTCGTGGTACTCGGACTGCCAGAGGCCGGCCTGGCCGCGAATCTCGTCGGCGACGTGGGTCCGGAAGTGCATGCCGGTCGTGTTGAACCACACGAAGAACGGGGTGTCCGACTCGACGGCGTCGCTCATGAAGCGCTGTGCCACGGGGACGATCTCGTCGTCGATCGTCTCCATTCGTTTCTTGGTGAGCGGACCGGTGTCCTCGACCCGACCGTCGGCCCAGCTGTGGATCACGCCCCGGGGTCCGAAGTTCTCGCGGAAGTCCGGGAAGTCCTGTTCCGGGGGGTAGTCGGCGTGCTCGGGTTCCTCCTCGGCGTTGAGGTGGTAGAGGTTGCCGAAGAACTCGTCGAAGCCGTGGTTGGTGGGCAGGAACCTGTCCTGGTCGCCGAGGTGGTTCTTGCCGAACTGGCCGGTCGTGTAGCCGAACTCCTTGAGGGCGGTGGCAATGGTCGGGTCCTCGTCCTGGATGCCGACGTCTGCGCCCGGCATGCCGACCTTGGTGAGGCCGGTGCGGATCGGATTCTGCCCGGTGATGAAGGCAGCCCGTCCTGCGGTGCACGACTGTTCGCCGTAGTAGTCGGTGAATCGGATCCCCTCGGCGGCGATTCTGTCGATGTTCGGGGTCCGGTACCCCATCAGGCCATCGGAATACGCACTGACGTTGCTGATCCCGATGTCGTCACCCCACATGACGAGGATGTTCGGCTTTCCGTTCGGCATCTCTTGAATCCTTCACGCTCGAGATTGCAGGCTTCTCCGGCAACGCTAGTTGCCGGATCAAAGCCTAGCCTCACCCTGGCCGGGTGGGGCCCGAAAGTACGGTACTGTCCATACTGTGGGAGTGGCTAATGGCGGCGAGAGAATCGAGCATGAGCCGAACCGGCCCTTTACCGAGAGGGTGCTGGGTCGTGTAGTCGGGTCCGTGGTGTCACCGGTGGTCGACAACGTCGATGTAGACCACGTGGTCGACCGCATCGATGTGAACCACCTCGTCGAGCGGATCGATCTCGATGAAGTCATCGAACGAATCGATGTCGATCGGCTCATGAGCAGGGTCGACATTGACGCATTACTGGCTCGAGTCGACATCAACGACCTTCTGGACCGGATCGACGTGGATCGGTTGCTCGGTCGCATCGCCGTCAATTCGCTGCTCGAGCGCATCGACCCGGACCGATTGATCGAGCGGGTCGACGTCAATGCCATGATCGAGCGGGTTGATGTCAATGCCATGATCGAGCGGGTTGATGTCAATGGAATGGTCGATCGGGTCGACGCCGACCGTCTCCTGGCCCGGGTCGATGTCAACAACATGATCGAACGGGTTGACGTCAATGCCATGATCGAGCGGGTTGATGTCAATGCCATGATCGAGCGGGTTGATGTCAATGGAATGGTCGATCGGGTCGACGCCGATCGTCTCATGGCCCGGGTCGATGTCAACGCAGTCGTCGAACGGACCGAGCTTGGCGCCATCATCGCCCGGTCGACGACGGGCGTCTTCGGCCAGCTCCTCGACGTGGCCAGAACCCAGTTGATCGCCGTCGATCAGATGGTGCAGGCGGTGCCGGCCCGTTTGCTGCGCGGCGAGGCCCGGGAGGTTCCCTACCTGCCATCGGGCCCTTCACCGGTTGAAGATCTGCAGGGCATGCCACTGCCGCAACGGGCCATCGCCCTACAACGCCACTCTGCCGGATCGGTCTCCCGATTCCTCGCCTTCCTGATCGACCAGTTTGTGGCCGGAGTTTTGTTCACCGGTGGTCTCGTACTCACCTCGGCCGCACTTCAAGTGGTGATCGGCGTCGACATCGACATCGAGAGTGACTCAACCCTCGTCGCCCTCGCCTATCTGTCGTGGCTCTTTCTGTATTTCGCCGGTTCGCTGGCAGCAACCGGCAGAACAATCGGCAAGGCCGTGCTGGGTCTACAGGTCGTGCAGGCCGACGGCCACAAACTCACGGGCTGGGCACCGGTTGTCCGAACCGTCGTGTTCCCGATCAGTTTCGTGGTTTTCGGCGTTGGCCTGCTCCTGGGTCTGTTCCGTCGCGACCGCCGCGAACTCCACGACCTGGTTGCCGGTACTGCGGTGATCTACGCCTGGGACGCGGCAACAGCCCAACTCCGGGCCGAGACCGAGCCTTCCTGAGCGACGGGGCCGACGCCGGCCCGTGCGCCACGAGCGATCCATCGTCCCTCCTCGCCATCCGACTCCGAACCACGATCTTGCTATCGTGTGCCCCGTGAAACCCGAGCCAAAGCCCACACCGATGCCCCCACCGTTGCCAATCGATCGACCATCCACTTCGATCAAGGTGTGGCGCGTGGTCGTGCTGGCCATTGCCCAGGCGGTCACCTTGCTCGTTGTCGATCTCCTTGTGGACGATTTTCGCATCGACGGCTTTGTCAACGCGTTGGGGATGGTCATCACGCTTGCGGTGCTCAATGCCTTCCTGTGGCCCTTGATCGTCCGGGTTGCGCTTCCGCTGATCCTGTTGACCTTGGGTCTCCTCACATTCGTGCTCAACGCCGCCTTCGTGTGGGCGGCGGCGGCCATCGTGGGTGGGGTGGAGGTGGGGTCGTTCTGGTCGGCGATCGCCGTTGCTCTGGCCTTGGCCGTCGTGAACATCATCGTCGGCGGCATCCTGTCAATCGACGGCGACCATGCCTGGCAAAGCAGGATTGTGCGGCGGGTGGTGAACCGGGTCGAACATCCGGAACGGGGGGATGTTCCCGGCTTCTTGTTCATCCAGATCGATGGCCTGGGCCACGACGTTCTCGAAGACGCCATGGTGTCAGGAGACGCCCCCTTCCTGGGTCGCCTGGTTTCGTCCGGCACTCATCGGCTTCTGGAATGGGAGTGTGATCTGTCGTCCCAGACCGGTGCCATGCAAGCCGGGATCCTGCTCGGCGACAACCACAACATGCCCGCCTTTCGATGGTACGAAAAAGACACCGGGCGAATCATGGTCACCAATCGTCCGAAGGACGCCGCCGAGATCGAGACCCGCCAGTCAACCGGCGTAGGGCTCCTGCTCGGGGGCGGCGCATCGAGGACCAACGTGTTCAGCGGCGACACCGACGACACGATGCTGACCTTCAGCACGGCGGGGGGCAAGCTCCTGGGACGGAACCGGTTCCTGTACGTGGTCTCGACACCGTACGCCTTGTTCCGCATCATCGCCCTTGCCACTGCCGACATCGTGCGGGAGCTGCGTGCCGCCCGGCGGGCCCGGCGCCACGGAGTACAGCCCTATGGCCATCGGGGTGGGGTGTATCCGCTGCTTCGGGCGTCCACGACCGTTGTTCTGGCCGAGATCACCTGGTCCATTCTGGTGGCGGACATCGCCCGGGGTGTGCCGACGGCCTACGTCGACCTTGTCGGCTACGACGAGGTGGCTCACCACTCGGGGATCGCCGCCCCCGATGCCCTCGACACGCTGCGGCGAACCGATGATCAGCTGGAACGGCTGCTCACCGGGTTGTCGGAGGCACCGCGGCCGTACTACCTGGTGGTTCTGGCCGACCATGGCCAGACCCAGGGAGCCACGTTCAAGCAGCGATACGGCGAAACCCTCGATGAGGTGGTGCAACGCCTCGCAGGCGAGAAGGTGGCGGCCCCGGTACTGGCCGAGGAGGGTTGGAACAACGTGAGCGGCCTCCTGACCGATGCGGCGGCCGACGAGTCCAGAATGGGCAAGGTGGTGGAACGGGCGACCCGAAGCAGGGCCGTCGACGGCGAGGTCGTCCTCGGTCCGGCAACCGAAGAACAACTGGATGATCACGACATTGTCGTGCTCGCCTCCGGGAACCTCGGCCTGGTGTCCTTCGCCGACATTCCCGGACGGGCCACCCGCCAGCGGATAGAGGAAGCCAACCCCGGCCTGATCGAGGGGCTGCGCCACCACGACGGCATCGGTTTTGTCATGGTTCGTGACGAGGTTCTGGGCGACGTTGCGCTGGGCCCGAACGGGATTCACCATCTGGCCGACGGTCGTATCGAGGGCGAGGATCCCCTGATGGTGTTCGGGCCGAACACCGCCGACCATCTTCGTCGTACCAGCAGCTTCGACAACTGCCCCGATCTGCTGGTCAACAGTTTCTATGACCCTGTGGCCGATGAAGGTGCCGCCTTCGAGGAACTGATCGGCTTCCACGGTGGCCTGGGAGGCAAGCAGAGCCGGCCCTTCGTCCTGGCCCCGGCCGGGCTCCCGCAACCGGAACACCCCCTCGTCGGGGCCGGTTCGATCCACACGCTGTTCAAATCGTGGGTGGCGGAGACTCAGGGGTCCACTGTCGACGCCGGCGCCGGGTGATCACCGCCCGTCGTCCCGGCCGTCGCCGCCGGGCCAGGTGAATCGGGGATCGCTGTCGGCCGAGCAACGGACCACCTCGGCCCCGAACAGCAGTATCTGGGCACCGTAGTACAGCAGGACCAGTCCGACGATGATGGTGCTTGCGGCGCCGGCAAAGCTTGTGGTCCCGATGACCCGTAGGTAGATCCCGAAGCCCCACGACAGGACGGCGAGCCCAACCCAGGCCACCAATGCGCCGCGCACGACATGAGGCCATGGAGGCTTGGTGACCCTGGTCGAGTAGCGATACAAGAAGGCCAGGGCGATCACCGCCACCACGGAAGGTAGTGCGGTCCCGGCCAACCGCAACGTGACCTCGATGAGTCCGAAGCGGGAGAACTCCGACAGCAACGCCACCACGGTTTGGGCCACCACTACCGCGGCCAACATGATTCCCACCAGGACCGGGATCAACATGCCGTAGATCCGCTTCATGATGGTGGTCCTCACGCCGAAGGCGTAGGGCACATCCCAGATCACCTCCAACGTGTCGCGCCAGGCCACGAACAGCACTGACGCGGTATAGGCCACCACCAGAAGACTGAGCAAGGCGAACTGGGACGCGTTGGTCGACTCCCATGTCGAGGCGATCGCACTCTCGAGTTGGACGGCGAGGTCGCGACCGACGGCCACCTCGATTCCTTCGGAGAACGTACCCGCTGCCGCTTCCCTGCCGACGAGGGCGGCGGCAATGAACACTGCCGTCATCAGGGCCGGTACCAGCGCGAACACGGCGTAGTAGGCGAGGCCGGCCGACAGCCGCCGAGCTCGATCCTCACTGAAGGCCGTCGCGCTGTCACGAAGCAGGCTGACCGCAGCCAACAGCGATCCTCTGGTCCGGTCGAGCCATACGGTCATGAGGGCATTATGGTCGAACCGGCCATCATGGACGAGTCTTCAGAGATGTCGTGGTCCTCATCGGCGATGTCTCTGACGGGTCGGCCGACGATCTCGGCCCGTATCTCCCGGGCTGGCCTTCGTGGCGACGCGTGCAGCTATAGTCGCCGACATGGTCTCGAACGCGGGAATCGTCGATCCGGTCTTGTGAAAAAGAGGAGTCGATTCGTCAAGCGGGCGATTGGTCTCGCTGTCACCGCCGTCTCTGTCTATCTCGTGCTTCCCAGCCTCGTCGAGGTGTTCAGCTCGTGGCCCGAGCTGGAGCGTCTCCGTCCCGGCTCGCTGGCGCTCATGACCATCTCCATCCTGCTCAGCCTCGCCTGTTACTGGGTCCTCATCGGGCTGTGCCTTCGTTCGACCGACTGGATCCTGATGGCCACGTCGCAACTGGCATCGTTGGCCGTCGCACGAATCGTTCCCGGCGGGGCGGCCACGGCGACAGCCGTCCACTATCGACTGCTTCACGACGCCGGTATTGCGAAACAGGCGGCGGCGACCGGCCTCACCGTCACCGCCGTCGTCAACTTCGCCGTGTTGTTCTCACTCCCGATCTTCTCGATCCCGGCAATTCTCCTCGGCCCACCCATTGCTCCGCTCCTGTTGCGTGCGGCGGTGGCAGCGGCAATAGGTTTTGTCGCTGCGGCGCTCATTGGCGGATGGTTCTTCTTCTGGGATCGACCGTTGGTGTTGCTCGGCCGTTCGCTCGACCTCCTTTATCGACGGTTCGGCCGCGGCGACTCGTCGGCCCCTGCCCGCTCACAAACCCTTGTCGAGGCCCGGGATCTCGTCCGCTCCCATCTGGCAACGAATTGGCCGTGGGTCGTACTGGCCAGCCTGGGCAAGTGGGGGTTCGAGTACCTGGCCCTGGTGATGGCAGTGCGCGGTGTGGGACATGACGAAATCGGCTCGGTGCTCCTCCTGGCCTTTGTCACCGCATCCCTGCTGTCGATTGTCCCCTTCACCCCGGGAGGATTGGGGTTCGTCGAAGCAGGATTGACCGGCACCCTGGCCCTGGCCGGTCTGAGCGTCGGCGACGCGGTGGTGGCAACGTTGGCCTACCGGCTTGTCTCCTACTGGTTCCCGATTCCGCTGGGGGCGCTGGCCTATGCCGTGCACCGTCGTTTCCTCCAGGGCCGTGGGGTCGAGACGGAGTCCCTCGCCGAGTTCGGACAACATGAGCTCGAGAGCCTCAACCGGATCGGCTGACCATCGGATGATCCTGGCGATGTTCGCCCGGATGCGAGCTCGGGGTCGGCTGGTCCGCAGCTGAGACTCAGTCAGGTTTGCGATGGGCGTCGAGTTCTGCCCTCAACTCCGGGGGGATCTCCACCCGAGTCATCTCGTCTCGGAGAATCGAAAGGCGCTCGACAACCATTTCCGGGTCGGGTAAGGATCGGACCGACAGTGCCAGGGCCGTTGAACCGGCATCGACCCGTTGGCCCACGTCGTCGAGAAGGGCGTCGAGTTCCCTCACTGCGGTGTCAACCGATTTCTTGGCGGCGGCGCCGCCGAGGGCCAGAGCGCCCAGGATCGGGAGACCAACCAGGCCGCCGGCGACCAGACCAATGACCGCTCCCACCGCAGGCTTCGTCTTGCCGTCGCCGGAATCGAGAGACCTCACCTCGATTTCACCATCGGACGCGCGGCTGATGAGCGCAGCATCCTCCAGTTCCAAGAATCCCTCGGCCTCGAGGGTACGAATGGTCGATATGGTTCTTTCGGCTGCACCCTCGGTCTCGAAATGGAGCAGGACGAGTTCGTTCTTCATCGCAGCTCACCTCCTTGCCCGTGGTGCTGCCGATACCGCTCCTGATTTCGCACGGGATCTACAGCGGGCTCACCACGAAGGCCGGTGCTGAAACGCCGCTCAGCAACGTGGAGACGAGAATGCCGATGGGCAGGGTGCCCCAATACGACAGCGGGAGCCCGACGTTGCCGAGGAACAACATGAGCAGCCAGGTTGCCGGGAAGGTGGCTATCAGGAAGACGGCGGCAATGGCAATCAGTGAACGAATCATG
>JAHEJM010000171.1 GCA_024638815.1 Acidimicrobiales bacterium
TTTCGCCTCCGGCGCAAACATCAACGCCGGCCGCCGCGAAGCGCCTCACCAACCGAGTTTCGCCTCCGGCGCAAACATCAACGCCGGCCGCCGCGTAGCGCCTCACCAACCGAGTTTCGCCTCCGGCGCAAACATCAACGCCGGCCGCCGCGTAGCGCCTCACCAACCGAGTTTCGCCTCCGGCGCAAACATCGACGCCGGCCGGGCCGTCATGACTTCGTCACATTGGTGGTCGGCTGGGGGGTGGGTGAGAGTTCCCGCTGCTAGCATCTTCCTCATCGATCGTGGGCTCACGTTTGGGAGAGGAACAGCGCGAGCCCACGATCGATCTCGTTGTTTTCAGCCCTGATGTTGGGCCCGCCTCAGGAAGGCCGGAGGAACTCCGAGGCACCCCATACCACCGCGCCCTCGTACTCGACAGCCCACCATCGATAGCCGTCGGTGGCGACCTCGCAGCTCAGAAACAGAGACAGCCGGGTGCCGTTGGGGACGGTTGCGTACACTCCGGCGTCGAGGCCGGGATCGCTCCGAAGATTGAGACCGCCGTCCGGGTCGTCGCCCGGTATCCCGTCAACAACCAGCCGGGTATCTCGGGCCAGGCCGTTATTGGCGCAGTTGTCGAGGTCAACGTCGCCTGGTGGCGGGAAGGAAAGGTGGAACATCGCCCTCGACATCACTGCGAACTCGCTGACCGATCCGTCGGTCACGATCAACCATCCGGCAGAGCTCGATAACCGGTCAACCGTGTCGAGTTGGCCGGGGGCGTCGACCCAGGCCATCGCCGGCCCGGTGTCCCCGGACGGGGAGAGCATGTCCCGAGCTCGAGCGCCGGAACCGACGGGGACGGAGCGAATGGTGTTGTTGTCATTGACGGCGCACAGGATGGTTCCGGTGCGAACGGTCTCGCGTCGCGACGCCGCCGCGTCGACCGCGGCCTGGCCGCCGTAGAGACAGTAGAGGTCGAACGTACGTCGCGTTCGTTCCAACCACCCATGGATCCGAACCAGACGCCGTCGGGCAGCAAGCCCGAGCCGGGAGTACACCCCGAGCCCGCCGGACCGGTCGATGCCAATGGATTGGGGTAGCTGCCGACCCGATCAGCGGGCGAGTCGCCCGGGGCTGCTGCGGCAGCGGTGGTCACCGGCGATGTTGATGTGGTTGAAGTTGATACTGATGACGTGGCCTCCGAGGCTGACGTTGACGCTGTTGATGTCGACGACGATTCTGACTCGGTCGACGCAGGGCTCGCCCCCTCGACCGCGGAGGCGTTGCCGATTTCAGTGTCGGTAGCGTCGCCGTCGCCGGATTTGGCCGCTGAATCCGGCGACTCGGAGCCCGATGGCGAGCCGAACCAAAGAAACAAGGCGACGGCCACGGCAAACGGCACGATCGCCATCATGGCCCCGGCGGCCAATGCCCCGGTCGGAAGCGGCCCCGGCTGGCGCCGACGGTGAGGGTGGCCGGTATCGTCGTCGTCGGCCCATGGCGGCGGTTGAGACGGCCGGTGCGGGCCGTATTCGGCTGTCGCTGGGGCCCACTCCGTGAGGTCGGTTGTGTCGGCGAACTCGTCACTATCGAAGCCCTCACCACTGCTCGCCATTCGTTGGTCCCCCGTTTGCCCGCTGATTCGACCGGCGACTACTTGCGACCCTCTCGAGGGCTCAAGACCCCGGTCAACCGGCGATTCCGTTCTTTGCAGTGTGAACCACTAGCCTGATCTCCGTGAGTGATCAGTCAGCAGGAGCTCAGGACATCGCCGTCGGCGCGTCGACGATGGAGACCCACACGGGCCCGAAGTCGGTCGAGGAGGTCAAGGCCAGACTGGCCGATCACGACTACCTGGCCGACGACGGACTCGCCACCTCGGTCTATCTTGCCATCTCGCTGCGTCGCCCTCTGTTTCTGGAAGGCGAGGCCGGCGTGGGCAAGACCGAGGTGGCCAAGGTCCTTTCCCGGTGGTTGGGCGCCGAGCTCATCCGGCTCCAGTGCTACGAGGGTATCGACGCTAACCAGGCCGTCTACGAGTGGGACTATGCCCGCCAGTTGCTGCATCTCCGCACGGCGGAGGCCACCGGCATCGCCGACTCAACCGCTGCGTCCAAACTGGAGGCCGAGCTCTATCAGCCCCGGTTCCTGATCCGTCGTCCCCTGCTGGAAGCCATCGATCGCCCCGACGGTCGACCGGCGGTGCTGCTCATCGACGAGATCGACCGAGCCGACGACGAATTCGAGGCCTTCCTGCTCGAGGCCCTGTCCGACTACACCATCACCATTCCCGAACTCGGTACGTTCACGGCAAAGGTGCCCCCCCTGGTGGTGCTCACCTCCAACCGCACCCGTGACGTACACGATGCACTGAAGCGCCGGTGCCTGTATCACTGGGTCGAGCATCCGAGTTTCGACCGCGAGGTCGAGATCGTCAAACTCCGGGCCCCCGGCGTGTCCGAGCCGTTGGCCCGCCAGGTGGCGGCCGCCACCGAGGCCATGCGGGGATTCGGCCTGTACAAGCCGCCTGGGGTGGCCGAAAGCATCGACTGGGCCCTGTCGCTGGCTGCGCTCGGGCGTGATCGCATCGATGAGCAATCGGTGGCGGCCACGCTGGGCACGGTGCTCAAGTATCGGGAGGACCTGGAACGGGTGAATCAGCACGGTATTCCCGATCTGGTCCGCAACGCCCTACTCCGCGGAGGGGCCGCTTGATCGAACCGGCGGTGGCCGAGTTCGTCGACCACGGCGAGCGGCTGGCCGTGGGTTTCTGTCGGGCCCTGCGGGTCGCCGGTCTGCGGGTTCCCCCGTCCGACACCATTCGCTACGTCGAGGCCCTTGGACTGGTCGGGGCCGAATCCCGATCCTCGGTGTACTGGGCCGGCCGGACCACCCTGGTTCATCGGCCCGAGGACATCGGACTCTACGATCGCATTTTCGCCTCCTACTGGGAGCAGCGGGCGGCCGAATCGGTGTCGATCGAGGGAACACCCCAGCCCATCGTCCTGGCCCTCGATACCGACGACGAGGACGTCCCCGAGGGCGACGACGAGACCGACCCTGACGGCGATATCCAGCCGGTGCGGTTCAGCCGCGCCGAAATCCTGACCGAAAAGGATTTCGCCGACTGCACCCCGGAGGAGTTGGCCGAGTTGACCCGGCTCATGAGCCGACTGCGATTCACCACCCATCATCGGCGGAGTCGTCGCATGATCCCGACCAAGAGGCGCACCGACCGTCCCGATTTGGCCCGCACCGTGCGTTGGGCTCTCCGTCACCATGGGGAGCCGATGCGTCGGGCCTTCCTCGAGCAGGCCACCCGACCCCGGCGACTGGTCATGGTTCTCGACGTGTCGGGATCGATGGAGGCCTACGCCCGAGCCCTTATTCGCTTCGCCCACGCTGCGGTGGTGGCCCGGAGCCGGGTGGAGGTCTTCGCCCTCGGCACCCGCCTGACCCGCCTGACCCGCCAGCTGTCCAGTCGCGACCCCGACGAAGCCATGCGGACCGCCATGCCCAAGGTCCGGGACTGGGCCGGCGGCACTCGTTTGGGCCAGGGTATCCAGGAGTTCAACAATGAATGGGGGATCCGCGGCATGGCTCGGGGAGGGATCGTGGTCATCCTGTCCGACGGCTGGGATCGGGGGGACCCCAGCCTGCTGGGGAGCGAGTTGGAGCGGCTCCACCGGGTCACCGAGGAGCTGATCTGGGTCAACCCGCTGAAGGCCACGCCGGGCTATGCGCCTTTGGCGGCGGGAATGGCGGCGGCACTTCCCCATCTTGACCGTTTCGTCGAAGGCCATTCCTATGCTTCGCTGGAACATCTTGCCGCGCTGTTGGCCGACACCAGTCGTTGAGCCATCGTGAACAGGCCTGAACCATGACCGATCCACCGTCCCCTTCCGACCAACCCCGGCCGTCGCCGTCGCAGTGGCCACCGCCACCGACGGCCGACCCGCCGCCACCGCCGAGGGTCGAACCGCCACCGCCGATGGCCGAGCCGCCGCCACCGAGGGTCGAACCGCCGCCACCGACGGCCGAGCCGACGCCGAGTCGGCCCAACTATGCCCCGCCTACTGAGCAGGCGCCGAGTCACCCCAACTATCCACCGCCTGATGGGCCGCCCGTGGCGCCCCCCGGCTACGGGCCTGCACCACAGTACGGCACCGAACCGGGCTACGGAGCTCCGCCCCCGCCCTCGCCGAGCCGCCATCCGGCCCCGATGACCCCTCCTATGTCCTACGACGGGACGGGTTCGGGCCGATCGTATCGTGGTGACGAACGGCGCCGTCCTTGGTGGGGAATGGGCGACCTGCTGCTCGGAGCGGTCTTCATCGTGTCCGCCGTGATGGCGGGCAGCATCGTCGGGTTGATCGTCGCCGGTGGGGAGATACTGGACTCGATCGAGTCCGGCGATACCGCCGCTCTTCCCATCGCCTTCCTCGGCATCTCGCTGCTGTTCCAGCAATCCAGTCAAGGGTTGTGGCCGTTCATCGTCTCGAAGTGGAAGGGGCTCGGGCCGAAGTCGGACTGGGGATTCGACTTCAAGTGGGCCGACCTCGGCATCGGCCTCGGCACCGCCATGATCGGACTGGCCGCCGCCGGGGTGGCCGGACTGGTGACCAGTGAGCTGGTCGACCTGACCGACGAGGCTTCGGCCGACAACACCCAGTTCCTGACCGATGCCGAAGGTACACCCTGGCTGTATCTGATCCTCTTCCTGGTCGTGGTGGGCGCGCCGTTCTCCGAAGAGTTGTTGTTTCGCGGCCTGGCCCTGCGGGCCATCGAGAAGCGCCTCGGGTCGGCGGCGGCCGTCATCGGTTCCAGCATCGTCTTCACCGTTCCCCATTGGATCGGCAGTGACTGGCGGGGAACCTTGGTGTTGTTCGCGTCCATCTTCGCCGTGGGTTTGGTCCTGGCGGTGACCGCAGTGATGACCCGCCGGCTCGGAGCTCCGATTCTGGCCCACATGATCTTCAACTTCGTCGGCGCCGCCGGTGCCCTGGGCTGGCTTGACGGACTCGGAGTCTGATAGTCGGGCTGAAGGCCGAAGGGGCCGACGAATGCGTCGGCGCCGTCGTTGGTCCTCGACGACGATCGGTGCGGTGGGCGGCAACGGGCAGCCCCATCCCCACACCCGCTGATGCCCGGTGTCGTTGCCGTTCCTGATCGGCACTCTTGGCGACCTGTTCGGCTTCTACGACCGCACCATCCGAGGCCACGGTCGCCAGTCTGGCCGACCTCGAACTCCAGGCCGAGTTGTTCAGCACCGTGGAATGGATGGAGAGCCAGGCCGAGACCGTGGTCCTCGACGCCCCGCCGCTCTTCGCCGTATCCGATATCTACACCCTGGCCAAGAACGTCGACGCCGTCGTGCTCACCGCTCGAGCCGGCAAGACGACGAAGTCGGAGCTGCAGGAGATGCTTTCGGTGCTCGGGCAGGTCGACGCAAATGTGGTCGGCGTCGTCCTGGTGGGGTCAAGAAGGACTTGGGGCCATACAGCCCACACCAGAGTTCCGGCTTCACGCATTCGCCCACCGGGGAGGCCTATGGCGGATCGCCGGCCGCACCAGCGACCCTGAGCGGGCGCTGGCGAACCTGCTGGAGCGCGACCGGCTGCTCACCGAGCAGGAGCGAACCGAGATCCGGGAGGTTGGTTTGACCGGTGTCGAGGTTGGCGTCGGCATTGGCGAGGACCAGTTGGTGGCTGAGGTCTCAAGGGCTCTGGGACTGTCGGTTTGCTGAGACGTCGAATTCTGCTCCGGCCCCATGCTGGTGACCTGATCGACATTCCGGTCTGGCAGGTAGCGGTGCTACAGATTCTCGGTTTTTCAAGCGGATGGCAAACAAATGTTTGATACTGTCACACCAGCCGGGTAGGGTGTGTGTCAACGGTTCGGACGCTCCGTTTCTTCCCCGCCTCTGCGTCCCGAGAGTAGTTCGCTCTGATAGGCGGTGTGCCGGTGGCTGTCATGTTCGCCCCGGAAAGTGAAGACGCTCGTGGCGTGTCCGGCGGTGTCGCCGCAGAGGCTGCGGTTGGTGTAGACGCGGCGGTTGACGTTGATCAGGCGGTTCGTGTGTTGGCCGGCCTGACCCCGCTGTTGGCCGGGGTGCGGACCGGTGAGTGTTCGGCCGACGAGCTTCAGCGGCTGGTCGCCGTGGCTCGGTCGGCCCAGCGAAGTGTCGACGGGTTCGTGACCAGGCTCGGGCTGGCCGCCGATCGACTGCTCGAACGGGATGGTTCCGGGCCCGGTGGCCGGGAGTTGCTTGGTGCCAGGAGGGGTGGGGTGCGGTCATCAACGGCACGACGTGATGCTGCCCGGGCTGCCGCCGTGGCCGCCCTGCCCGGGTTTGGCGATGCGGTGGCCGAGGGGCGGGTTGGTGGTGACCAGCTCGACACCATGGCCCGGGCCCTCAACGACCTCGATGATGATCAGGCCGCTTTGCTGGACACCGACCGGCTGGTGAGTGACGCCGAGGAGCTGCCGGCCGACACCTTCAATCGCGTCGTCCGAGGCGAGGTGGAACGCATCAAGGGTGACCACGGTCTGGATGATGCTGTGGCCAAGCGGCGGGACTCGTCGTGCAAATGGTGGTTCGACGACAAAGCGGGAATGGGGCGACTGTCCGCTCGTCTCGACCCGGAACGGTTCGAAACGATGACCAACGCTCTCGAGGCGGCCATGACTGCGCTGGCCAACCACAGCAGCGAGCCGGTGTCCAAGGACGAACGTCTCGCCGCCGATGCTCTTGTGCAGGTGGTAACCGGTGGCGGGTCCGGTTCGGGCCGACCGGCCATCACGGTCATCGTTGATGCCGAGACCTTGACCCATGGCGGTCACGATGCCTCGGTGCGGGAAACCGCCGAGGGGCGGCCGGTGCCGCCGGAGACGATCGCCCGGTTGGCCTGTGATGCCACCATCCGCAAGGTGATGCTTGATGGCACCAGTGTGCCGATCAGTGTGGGACGCCGGTACCGGACGGCTACCGATGCTCAGTGGGCTGCGGTCAAGGCGATCTACTCGGGCTGTGGCTGGGATGGCTGTTCGGCGCCGATCTCGTGGTGCCAGCTTCATCACATCCACGAATGGGAAAAGGGTGGCCGCACCGATTTGTGCGATATGGTGCCGTTCTGTAACCGCCATCATCACCTTGTTCATGAGGGTCGGTGGACCATTTCGATGAGGCCGGATCGGTCGTTGGTGATTCGCCGGCCCGATGGTCGGCTCTGGGTCACCACTCCGCCACCAAGTCGCCGGCAACCCCGGCGGACCGGCCGGGATGCGGCGGGGCGGAACGCCGCCCCGGCCGGTGCAGG